>CAYTPS010000143.1:0-4322 GCA_964439245.1 uncultured Pirellulaceae bacterium
CTCCAGTTCCTTTTTGAGGTCATGAATCCGTTTCACCACCAACCGACGATCGGTCTCTAATTGCTTCTCTCCCGGTCCACGCATGCCGACGCCCATTTTTAAACGACTGAGGTGGGTCCACATTCGTTTCAATCGTGGCAATGCGTATTCTAACTGGGCCAGTTCAACTGCCAGACGTGATTCGTAGGTCTGCGCGTGAGTAGCGAAGATGTCCAGAATCAATTCGGTGCGATCAATGACCTTGATGCCAAGTTCCACTTCGAGGTTGCGAGTTTGAGCAGGAGAGAGGTCGTTGTCAAATACGATGACGTCGGCCGCGTGAAATTCGACCAACTCTTTCAGTTCGGCAACCTTGCCTTTGCCCATGTAAGTCGTTGAGTCAGGGCGCGGACGATTTTGAACCATGCCGGAGACAACAATCGCACCGGCCGTCTCGGCTAGACCTTGAAGTTCCTTCAATGGATCCAAGTCGACACGGGAATCGGGCAGTAAAACGCGCACCAGAATGGCGACCTCTTCTTTTACCTTTTCAGATTTCTGGCGATCGTGCACTTAGGCGGAACCCTGTTTTTGTTGGGGGAATTTGGAGCCGATATTATGCTCCAGAGTTCTTGGTGAAGGAAGGTCACGTGATCTTGCAATAGGTTCACTCATTTGCTGATTTGCCGTTTTTCGCTTCAGCATCCTTCGGCGAGGAACCGGTTGGCTTTGTTTCGGCCTTGCGGGGCACAAGGATCATATAAACTTTCGTGTTGGGCAATGGGATTTTTTCTTTGTTAGCTTCAAACAATAGCCCGTCTGCCGCATCGCTGCTTTCGAGTTGCACATCCAACATCGCAGTTGAAAAATTGGACAGACAGACCATTTCGCCTGAATCAGCATAGTAGATGTTTTCTCCAGAGACATTGTCGTGATAAATCTGGCTGCCTCCGAAGACCCAATCTTTCTCCAGTGGTTTTCCAGTTCCAGATGTCCTTACCATTTCGCGCGCGTTGACCTGAACGAATTTGTCGCCTTCCTTCCAACCGACAAGGATTTTCACCACCGGCCCCGTGGCGGGTGTGTATTCGGGATCCCACTGACAGGGTTTTCCCGGCGGAAATCCCAAAGCCTCCAAGCAGGCGTGAATTTCTGACGCTTTGGCCTCTGATGCGATCACTGACTCATGGGCTTTGGTGTTTCCCGGACAAGCGAACATTTCCAGGGGGCCCTCCTGAAGGCAAATTCGACCGCGGACCATGACTTGTTTGTCTTCGTGATTGATCCAAATTTGGTTCTTGCCAAGACGTTTCCATTTGGCTGCGATTGTGATGGTCTGCTTGTTATCCAGATGAGGTGCTTCGTCGTCATTTGGTACGTTGTTTTGGGCGATTTGGTCCGAAGCTTCTGATTGGGCTTGATCGAACGCTTTGGTTTGCGGTGCGGTCGACGCCTCTTTCGTTGGAAGGGATTCTTTACTCGGTTGATCGGGCTGTTGCGGTTTCGCAGACGCGCTCGCGGGCGCTGTTAGGGAGAGGGCTGTAATCGTGAGTAACGCCACAAGAGTGCGTAGAAACGACAGAGAATGACCGGGCGAAAATGGCATAGTATAGCAGGCTTCAAAAGGTTTTGATTGAACTAACGCGAAGATTGTACACTAATCAATTATTGGAGAAAGAATCCAATGATTCAATCAAGCGAGAGCTTCTTGGGCCTTTCGACACCCATCACTGCTGGTATCATCTTCCAGCCAAAGCCCGATGCTGATCATTGTCGGTTTTTATAACACGAATTGTTCTTAGTCTTTAGAAGTCTTCAACTTGTCAACTCAGGGAATTCAATCCGAATCTAAGCCGACGTTTCCTTTCGAAAGGGCGTTGGCGAATCTAGAAAATGTTACAGTAGCGTCTGAAGCCGCTGAGCGAGTTGCTGCTAGTGCGGCATGCTATCGCCAGCTTTTTAGCAACGGCTCAAATGCGTTGGCATGGATGGTGGACGATCAGGAACTGATTGCCAAAATCGACAATGAAGACCATGCCGTCGGTCAATTGTTGCCCGCCGAAGAAGCGCTTGTTGCTATCAAATGTGCCTCACGCCTAAACGAAGCCAGCTCTGGTGAGCAATTGATCAATTGGGTGAGAAAGCTACGAGAACAAGCGGTCACCGCAATTGAGGATCCATTGGATCTTGTTGATCAACAGTTGAATTGGGTTGAACTGCCTCTAACGATGGCGTGTTTGCTGAATTCGGTTATTGACACCTCCGCCATTGTCGAAGCGGCGACCGAAGCGATGCAAAAGTTGTTGGACAAGGTATTGGACACCGATGGATGGCCCGCTAATGATGTCGTTTCCGATTTCGGAATGTTGTGTGCATCGTGGTGTCGCAGCAGTCGATTAATCGACTCAATCGGACAGCGGAACTTGGACGATTCGCTAAACGCTACTCTCAGTGGTTTGCCACGCCAGTTAATGCGGCTGTTGCGTGGTGACGGAACGTTGATGATGGGGGCGAGTCACAAACGACTGCCTGACGAAATGCTCTCCGCGATGCTACAGCATTCAAACGATTTGACAGATCAATTGATATTGGAGCGGACCGGCAAACGCCCAGTTACGCCGCGTCCCAACCGTGTCGCTCTCGACGAATCGAGGAATTCCGTTTCTGAGTGGGGGGGCAATTTCCTTTTCCATGATGGCTGGGAACGCAAATCCTGTAAGCTCGCTGCAATGTTTGATGCGGCTGGTTTCTCAATTGAGATTGGCAAAAAGGGGACGCTGGTCAACGGGGCCTGTTTCCCAAAAGTTTCACTTTCAGGCCAACCCATGGCAATCGAAGGTGAACCTGAACTGTTGGTGTCGCAGTGCGATGAAGATGTTGCGTTCGCTGAAATTCAGTGGGCGATGACTGGCGGAGCCAAACTTCAGCGACACGTGCTTCTGTCGATGGAGAATAAGTTTGCTTGGATTGGTGATGTGATTTTGCCGCCGGATGGCCAGCTGTTAGACCGTGCCAACCACGAATTCGAGTATTCCTGTCGCTGGCCATTGGCCAAGGGAATGTCGACGATTGCTGAATCCGAGACAAACGAGGGGTATGTCTGCGACGGCAGGGAAATTCGGGCTTTGGTAATTCCACCTGCGTTGAAGGAATGGAAGACCGAGCGCCCAACTGGGACCGTTCGTGCGGGCAAGCTTGATTTGGAAAACACCGGTTTTACATTGACACAATCGGGTATCGGACGAGCCATGTATGTTCCGCTGTTCCTTGATTTGAGTCCTCGTCGTAGTAAACGCCCGCGCACGTGGCGCCAGTTAACCGTCGCCGAAAAACTAGAGATTGTGCCTTCTGATGTTGCGGTTGCTTATCGAGTGCAGGTAGGCAAAAAACAGTTTGTTTTCTATCGTGCACTGGGCGAAGCCCAAAATCGAACGTTCTTTGGGCAAAATGTAAACACGGAACTTTTCGTAGGGCGCCTAGAAAAGGATCGATCAATGACGGAGTTGTTGCAGGTTGAATAAAGAACAAAAAACAGAGATCTTCCGCAGAAATCTTGCGGCCGTCGAAGCGCGAATTGCTGATGCAACGTCCGCTGCTGGTAGGTCTCCTGATTCGGTGACGCTAGTCGCCGTGACAAAGTACGTCGATGCTGAAATTACTTCGTTGCTGGTGGACGCCGGAGCGCAGGTGCTAGGTGAAAATCGGCCACAAGTGTTGAACGAGAAATTTGCGGCGCTCTCTGATCGTTCGATCAAGTGGCATCTAATTGGCCATTTGCAGACCAACAAAGTCAAAAAGGTTGTCAGTCAAGCAACTTTGATTCATTCGGTCGATTCGATCCGGCTGGTTGACGCCATCGACAAACACGCTTTAGCGCAAGGCATCACTGCGCGTGTTTTGCTGGAGGTGAATGTCTCCGGCGAAACGGCCAAGCATGGAATCGCGCCAACGGAACTGGCCGATATGCTTGATCACTGCCGCAGTCTCTCGGCGGTGAAAGTTGAAGGTTTGATGTGTATGGCAGGATTGGGCGGGAACGCTTCTCAAACGCAGAAGCAATTCGCTTTGCTTCGCCAGTTGCGTGATGCGAATCAATTTGAGGGCTGTCCACACATCACCCTAAAGGACCTGTCGATGGGGATGAGCGGCGATTTTGAGATGGCGATCCAAGAGGGCGCAACACTCGTGCGCGTTGGATCAACGTTGTTTGAAGGGATCGATCGGTAGCCGGCCGCGATTGGCATCTGTTTCGATTCTCCGGCGTCAGGAAACTACGCCAAGAAATCCCGCTCCACCCATTTTGTGTCAACTTTGCAATCAACGAAGTCCTGACTTTCCAACAC
>CAYTPS010000143.1:4334-6481 GCA_964439245.1 uncultured Pirellulaceae bacterium
AGCGCTCGAATCATCGTAGCGATTGCTTGGGCGCGCGTTGGGCGGTGCACGATCAATTTTCCGACCATGGAATCGTAGTGTGGCGGAACGGTGTACCCCGCATGCACGTGTGAATCCCACCGGACGCCCATACCGCCAGGAATGTGGATCTGTTTGATCAGCCCCGGACAAGGTTGAAAATTCTTTTCAGGGTCTTCGGCGTTGATGCGACACTCCATCGCTACGCCATTGCAATCGATGTCGTCCTGAGTGAACGATAGTTTCTCGCCAGCGGCGACTCGGATTTGTTGCTGAATCAGATCGATCCCGGTTACCAATTCCGAAACAGGATGCTCAACCTGAATTCGGGCGTTGACTTCGATGAAGTAAAAGTTGTGATCCTTGTCGACAATGAACTCGACCGTACCCGCATTGTGATAATCGGCCGCTTTCACCATCCGCACCGCAGCATCACAAATGTCTTTCCGCGTTTCTTCTGGCAGCGTTGGAGCCGGTGCCTCTTCGATCAATTTCTGATGGCGTCGTTGAGTCGAACAATCGCGTTCCCACAAATGGACAATGTTTCCATGATGATCGGCCAGGACCTGGACTTCTACATGGCGCGGGCGGTCGATGAATTTTTCTAGGTAAACGCCGCCGTTTCCAAAAGCGGCTTCCGCCTCTTGAGCGGCCTGCTCGACAGCGTTAACCAAATCGGCTTCGTCTTCGGCGACACGCATTCCTTTGCCGCCTCCACCGGCAGTCGCTTTAACCAAAACGGGATAGCCGATCTCCTTTCCGTCGGCAATCGCCTGTTCGGGAGAAGTAATCAGGCCCGCACTTCCCGGCACCACGGGAACATTGGCTTTTCGCGCCAACGAGCGGGCGGTGTTTTTATCTCCCAGCATCTGCATGGCTTCGGGGGAAGGACCGATGAAATCGATGTTACAGTCACGGCAGACTTCATTGAAATGCGCTGATTCCGAAAGGAATCCGAAACCTGGGTGAATCGCTTCCGCCCCACCGATTTCGGCAGCGCTGATGATGCGGTCAATCTTCAAATAGCTGTCGCTTGAACGCTCGCCACCAATGCAATACGCTTCATCGGCAAGATCTAGATACGCGCTGCCTTTGTCGCCACGGCTGTAGACGGCCACTGTCTCGATGCCCATTTCTTTACAGGCACGGATGATGCGAAGTGCAATCTCGCCACGATTGGCAATCAGGATACGGTTATACATTCGGACTCAGTTGGATGTTGTTTTGGTGTGTAGGGCGGAAGCTTCGTTAGCTTTTCTTGATTCGGAACAACGGCATATCCACGTGCACAGGTTGTTCGTTTTTCACTAGAATTTCAACGATGGTTCCGGATACGCCGGCAGGGATTTCGTTGAACATCTTCATTGCCTCAACAAGACAGATAATGGTATCTGGTGTCACTGTGTCGCCGACCTTGAGAAATTCAGGCGCGTCTGGCTTTGGACGTGAGTAGTAGGTGCCGATCGTGGGGCTGAGGATCAGGTCGGTATCATCATCGGCGGCCGGTGCACTCGGTGCAGCGGGACTGGCAGCGGCAGCTGGAGCCGCGACGGCCGCTGGTGCAACGGGCGCGGGAGCTGCGGCGTAGGCGACAGGTCCATCGACGCCGCGACGGAGGCGGATACGCTGATCGGCTTGCTTGAGGTCCACTTCATTCAAGTCGTGAGCTTCCATTAGCTCGATCAGTTCACGGACTTGCTTGACGTCGAAAACAGAAGTCTCTTGTTTAGCTTTTGCCATTTATTTCTCCACGATCCTCATCATGGGATCGGTAAATCACTGTCTGATGATGCTCTGCAACCTAGTTCTGATAGCTGCAGACGGCCACCTACTATATCCGGAAACCGGCAATGTTTTATAGGGGAACGCCGTTCTGTTGAAGACGGTTGTTGACGTTTTGGGGGCTGTTTTCAAAATGTTTCGCCACGGATCCTCACTTAGAGACGCTTATTTGACCGCTTTGGGCAAACTGCTGATCACCTCACAGCCCGATGCGGTCACCAAAACATCATCTTCGATCCTGACACCGCCCAATCCGGCGATATAGATTCCGGGCTCGATCGTGATCACCATGCCTTCTTCAAGGACACCCGTCGAGCGCGGTGAAACGCCTGGCCCTTCGTGGATCT
>CAYTPS010000143.1:6519-11265 GCA_964439245.1 uncultured Pirellulaceae bacterium
GCTATGGTTGAACTGCGGGCCGTATCCGGCAGCGGAAATCACATCGCGTGCGATTTTATCGAGAGCGCTAATTTTCATTCCCGGAGCGACCGCTGCGATCGCGGCTGCCTGCGCCTCAAGTGTCACGTTATAGATTTCTCTGTATTGGCTGGGTAACGGACCATCGATTAAGTTGCGGGTGAGATCGCTGGCGTAGCCCTGATAGTTGAGCCCCCAGTCGATGAGCGTAAACGGAGACTCGTTGAGTTTTACGTTGCCGGGCCGGTAATGCGCCAGCGCTGAATTTTTCCCTACTGCTACGATCGGTTCGAACGAGCAACCGTCAGCGCCGTGCTTGCGGCCCCGGTATTCTATTTCAGCTGCCACGTCGCGTTCGGTAACGCCGCTATCGATCCACTGACAAACTTCTTGAAAGACGGTTTCGTTAATGGAGACCGATTTGCGAATCAGTTCGATTTCAATTTCGTCTTTGATCGCACGCAGATCCTCAACAATGTTTTTACAGCCGATTAACCTTCCGTCGAAAGATTGGCTCAGCTCCAACCATTGGTTGTGAGGAATCGTGTTTTGCTCGAAAAGGAAATCGCCATCAAATCGTTCCTTCATTGTGTCGGTGATCGACCCGATCATTGTCCCACCCATTGGACGAATATAGGCCTCGATCCCCGGACATTCGATGGAGAGTTGTTCGGTGTATCGTCCGTCACTGATGATCACGATGTCTTCAGGGGACACCAACAGCGCCGCCGAAGAACCAGTGAATCCCGTTAGGTAACGGAGGTTTGGCAGCGAGGTTACCAGCAGATTCGCCGTCTTGGACTGTTCGGGTGGATCCTGCCGCCGGTCGGCCAAGGAGTTGCGAAGCTTTTCAATGCGATTTTTTAAGTGTTCTTCCATGAACACATCGTAGCTGAATTTGACGAAGTTTTGGACTGCCCTCATCAACCAATGATTGTCCTAGTGGTCCGTCAGAGCTGAATTGACCGGTGCCATGTTTACGTTTGCGCAAGCATGCTCACGCAAGCGTGAAGCATGGCACCCATCAAACTACTCATTTCAGGTTTGAAGGACCACTAGGTATCCAGAACGACAATTGGCCATCGGCAGATTTCAGCCAGTCGCATCGCATCTTGCCGAGTCTTTACGAATGCAAATGCGTCGCCGGAGTCGATCTTGGTGAGATCCAGATCTCCCACTAATCGCCACTCTTGTTCCTGCGTCCAATCGATTTTGCCATTTTTCGATGTTTTGATTTGAAACCACGGACGGTCATCGTTCGGTAGCTCATACCAATCTGATTCGTCCCCGTAAATCACCTCTCTACAACCTGCCGACTTTAGAATCGACTTGCGAATCGCTAAGCCGTACGGGACGAAATCCCATCTTGCCAAATGCTTGCGGAAGACGGTGCGCTCAGGCAGTTCGCCAAGTGGCACGGCAGTAAAACAAACCACGGGAGCTGGATCGCGTGTTAGATGGGCTGCGCCGATTAGCCGATTGCTTGCAATGATTCGGCACAAAGTCGTGACCTCCTGGTATCGGTCGGCCGTCGAACCAAAAATCAGTTGGTCAAGATGAGCGTCTTTGGCTTGGTCGGGCCAAGCGTCACTTTGGCGGCGCGCCCAATGCAATAAATATTGCGACTGATCGATCGATTCCAGCTCCAAGATCGGACTTAATTTTGTCGTCGCGGGGGCGTCTTCTGTCGTTTCGACTTCACCGGACAATAGAATCCAATCAACGGCGCCCATATCAAGCAGTTCCATCTTGGTTTTGGATTTGGTCAATTTTGAATTACCCAGTAGGCGTACGTGCCGGTGCGTCGTTTCCTCGTTCGAGTTGCGTCGGAGTCGTGCCGAAAGTCCCTGATGCACATTTCCACCTTGGCGAACAGCCAGTGCGTGGACGGTATGAGCCAGTTGGATCAGCAGTGAGTCCGCACCGTCAGGTTCCGCTTGATAGAGGAAGTAGATCTTGTTTGGTTCGCCAGTGAAATCTACTTGCTTAGAGAACTGATCGATAGAACTCAAATGGGCTTCGATGAGATCAATGCCGAACAATGCTGCGACCCGTCTGACGTAGGGATCAGCCGCCATTCCGGTTGCCGTAAGCAGCGCGTGAGAAATTGGATCAAGTCGCGCTCCGAGAGTGCGGATTGCATCGAACCAAGCAGCATGAGACTCAAGGTTTTTAGGGAGACGCGAACTGGCGATCAGAGTCGCCTTTTTACTGAGCAAACCGGATTCGTATGACGCGCGTTCGACTAGGATCGCCGGCTCCTGCTTCACAGAATTCCATCCATCTTCCGGCAGTTGTCGCAGTAGCACCCACGAATCGGATTGGGCGATAAGATCACTTGCGGCGTCGCAGTGAATTAAATCCAGTACCGTGATTACTTTGTCGACGACCGAGTCGGTTGGCTGTTTTTGGGCCATCGGGTTAGTCTCAATAAAGGTGCCCGTTAAATTTCAACAGATGACGCCTGACAGATTCTAACAGATTCGCTTGTTGGCTGGCGTGATTGTTTTCGCGGCGTGCGACATGGTGTGCCGGCGTTAAGGCGATAGGTCCGCAGGATGGTCGATATCTCGGATCACACCTGCGTCGGTCACACTTACTTCAATCAACTTTTCCTGATTCGCGGCAATCAAATGCTTGGCGCCAGCTTCACCAGAGAGATTTACCAGTGCTGGGAAAAATTTGGTGGGGAAGATTACCGGATGGCCGGGAGTGGTTTGCGTATTGGTTGAAAAAGCGGGGCGCACAATCTGCCCGCAGCCTGAACACTTGAACTCTTCCAGCAAACTGCGTGAGGTTTCTTTGCTGATCGATGGCATGTCTCCTAAATAGATAGCGACGCCCGAGAGCGTTTCAGTTTCCTCTTGCAGAATTTGCTTCATGCCCACCGAGATAGAGCTTCCCATCCCAGATGCCGCCTGCGGATTGATGACCTGAGAGAAGCGAGCGGATTGAACCATAGTTCCTATCTCCGGCTGGTCAGGGGCGACCACGACTAAGACGCGGCTAAAACCACAACCGGCTACGTTGGAGAAAACGGATTCGATTACTGAAATTTCGTCCGTCTCAATCATTTGAGCCAACAGTTTGTTGGGCTTCCCAAAACGGACAGACGAACCGGCTGCCAGAATTAACGCTACAATCGATGGCTCAGACATTTGAGGATCTTTGATGTGATTTTATTGTGATTTTATTGTGATTTAGTCCGAGCAGGTGATTGGCTGATTAAAGACGTCCGGTGACTGAAGAACAGAAAGGTGGATGTTGGTTGCCGAATGTCAGCCCGCATGAGCGCGCGGTGTTGAATTTGGGGCGACCAACATATCGCTGCAGGTGACTTCAAAAGTATATCTGACTTCGCATGTGCGTCTATCGCGACCCTCTTGCCGCGCGAAATCAAGATGCTCGGTCGACAGGTCGTATTGACTTAGCTTTCATGTTAGCAGTTTTGGGTTGACCTGTCGGGAGTTGCTCACGTCGCATTGGACCAAGATAAATCTCAACGGGATGCGACCGTGTGTCGTCTTTCTTTGTTTGAACTATTGACCGATAATGCCAAAATGGTTGGTCAGCGATCCGTCTCACGAAAACAAAGAAAGAAAATGAAATTTCCCAAGTTGATACTGATCGCCATCGTCTTGGTTGTGATTGTTGCGGGGTACGTGGCAGCTGACTGGTACAGCACGGTTGATGCTCCAGAGTCCCGGAAATACGTCGGACGGGCTAGCTGTGCTGATTGCCATCAGAAGCAATGCGAGGAGTTTGTTGGATCACACCACGATTTGGCCATGGATCTCGCCACAGAAGAAAGCGTGCTGGGCGATTTTGACGACGTGACACTTGAGCATTTTGGTATCACCAGTCGCATGTTCCGAGACGGTGATCGGTTCATGATCAACACCGAAGGTCCAAGCGGCCAAATGCAGGATTTCGTGGTCAAATATGTTTTTGGTGTCGAGCCGTTGCAGCAGTATATGGTTGAGATTGATCGGCCGCAGTCAGCAACGGAAAACGAAATAGGGCGCGTTCAAGTTCTGCGAGTGTCCTGGGACACCGAAAAGGCGAAGTGGTTTTATCTATCACCACCAGACGTCGAAGAAAAATTGGACGTCACCGATCCGCTTCATTGGACAGGCATAACCCAAAACTGGAACACTTCGTGCGCGGAGTGTCACAGCACGAACCTGCAAAAGAACTACCAGTTGCTCACCAACGAGTACAAAACAACGTTCTCAGAGATCGACGTCAGTTGTGAAGCGTGCCACGGACCGGCCAGTTTGCACGTCGATCTGGCCAGCGGCAGCAGTCTTTTTTGGGATCGCAAACACGGCAAGGGCTTGGCAAAACTTAAGACGCCATCAAATTTGGCTCAGGTCCAATCGTGCGCGCCGTGCCACTCGCGGCGTTCTGTTGTGCAAGATGGGTTTGTGCCGGGATGTAATTTCGACGACTTTTATGTGCTACAGTTACTAAATGTTCCGGTGTATCACGCCGATGGTCAGATTCGCGATGAAGATTACGTCTACGGGTCGTTTCTGCAAAGCAAGATGTTTCACAACGGCATCCGTTGTAGCGATTGCCACAATCCGCATTCGGCAAATCTGATTCACACGGGCAATCAAGTTTGCACATCCTGTCATCAGCATCCAGCGGGTAAGTACGATACAGAAGCGCATCACCATCACAAACCGGGCACTGCAGGAGCCGCTTGTGTGAACTGCCATATGC
>CAYTPS010000144.1:0-8939 GCA_964439245.1 uncultured Pirellulaceae bacterium
TGAAAGATCATGCGAAAGCACCTCAACCCATTCGTTCAGTACTCGGAACTGGGCGCACAGGTGCATGCTCAACCGCAAAGTAAAGGCGGTATCGATGCGGCATTGGAAGCCAAGCTGAACATGCCGATCACCGAACTGCGATTCTCAGTTCGAGCCACAAATTGCTTGGATTGTTCTGACATCCGTACCGTCCGCGATCTGGTTCAGAAGACCGAAGATCAGCTGATGGAAATTCGTAACTTCGGTGAAACGACCTTGGTAGAAGTTCGGCAACTGTTGGGCGAACTGGGGATGCACCTCGGAATGAAGGTTCCTAAAGCACCAGTGATTACCTAAGTTGTTTGCGGCGTTAGCGTTCAAAGATTTAACTGAAGACTAAAACAGCAGAATATAGAAGTTTGGTAGTAAGATGAGACACAGAAAAAAAGGCCGCCGTCTGGGACGATCATCCAGTCATCGCAAAGCGCTGATGAAGAATCTAGCGACCTGCCTGTTTTTGACCGAACGTGACGACATGTTTTATGAAGGCTTGGTACAGGCCGACGGAAAAACAGCTGTCAATCCGCCTAAATACAAAGGTCGTATCACTACGACATTGCATAAGGCCAAAGAAGTTCGCCCGCTGGTCGAAAAGTGTATCACGCTTGCCAAAAAAGCACTTCCTCATATGGAAGCGGCTGAAAAGCTAAACACGACAGCCGAGCGCGGAACTGATGCTTGGAAACAATGGCGTGAAGGCGAGGGCTGGCAAAAGTGGAATGCGGCTATCGCTCCTGCGATTAACTATCGTCGCCGTGCTTTCGCTCTACTAGGAGATAAAGAAGCCGTCTCGATTCTGTTCGAAGACGTTGCACCAAGGTTTGTCGATCGCGATGGTGGCTACACCCGCATCTTAAAACTAGCCGGTGTGCGACTGGGCGACGCGGGAGCTCAAGGCATCTTGGAATTCGTCGGTAAGAATGATCGCGTAAAAGTTAAGTCCGCTGTAAAGCCTGCTTTTGCTGCCGCTGAAGAGACAGCCGAAGAAGAGGCGACGACTCAACAGCCAGAAGCCGCCGCCGAAGAGGTAACCGAAGAACCAGAAGCCGCTGCTGAGGAAGCTCCCGCCGATGCTACCGCAAAGGAAGAAGCACCTGCAGAGAACGCAGACGCAGAAGAGCCTACTGAAGAGTAAGCTAAGATTTTCGAAATCGAAGATGAACATCCAAGCCGCTCACTGATCAGTGAGCGGCTTTTTTTGTATGCCTTGGTCATCTCAGAGGTTCCTCGGCTAGCAAATTCGAAGCAAACCACTGTTGCCGGCCAGCAATCTTTGCGGTCATAGCGGGTCGGATTAAGCATCTTGTCGGAAAATTATCGTTAGACAGCTAACACGCACAGAAAAGATGGGCCAAATCTGAACCACGGCCTGTTAGTTGCGTAAGACAGGGTTGCCCTAACAGTCCAATTTACTCGGAACCGAGTCAGATGTTGGGAAATCAAAAATTCACATCCCGTGACCACAATTTCGGTATACTGATCGGTTGGATCAGACGCCCGAACACATTTCACTTTTTCGTTTTGTCGCACGGTGATGCGGATGCGACAAACTCTTTATCTCTGGAGAAACAATGAAATCACTCTTTACACTATCACTAGCTTTTGCAGTCGCCGCTTGTCTGACTGCAACATCTTCGTTTGCACAAGAAACAGCCGTTAGCCCCAAAGTTATGGCTGAAAAACTCGACAGCGGCTCGACTGCCAAAACTTGCTGCAGCGAGAAAGAATCATGCGACGGCGAATGTCCAATCTCGGCAGCAATGGCATCGCTGCCTAAAATGTCTTACAAGATCGGTGAAGAATCAACTTGCTGTGCACACTCGGCTCAATCGCTGGCTGAGAAGCACAATGCTCCAATTCACTACGTCGTTGCTGAGACTGCTTACACTGACAAGTCAGAAGCCATGACTGCATTGGTTGAGAAGACC
Organism: uncultured Pirellulaceae bacterium; assembly: GCA_964439245.1. GTDB lineage: Bacteria > Planctomycetota > Planctomycetia > Pirellulales > Pirellulaceae > Mariniblastus. The sequence goes on from CAYTPS010000144.1 coordinate 1,968, forward strand.
GAAGCGGCTCTAGCAGCTTACACCACGCCAAGTGTTTGTGAGAAGTCTGGCACGACTACCATCGCCGGTGAAAAGTGCAGCTGCCCAATGAAGGCCGCAAGTCACACGAAACTAGTTCAAGAAGCCGTTAAGGCAGTCAGCCTCTCTTATGTTGTTGGCGAAGAAACCTGCAACTGCCCAATGAAGGCCAAAGAACTGGCCGCCGGCGGAGCAGAAATGAAGTACGTTGTCGGCGACGAAGAGACCTGCTGCGAAATGACTGCTCGTCTAAACGTCGCTCGTGCGAAATACAAAGCGGCTGTTGAAGCGCTTACCAAAGCACAAGCTTCCGCCGGCGAAACTGCACCTGCGTCAAATAGCTAGTAAAACGTTAAGATTCGAACCTCCAAAATTCGAAATCGATCGATGGTGGTTGCCGTAACTCTGGTCTACGGCGGCCACCATTTTTTTGTCAGGACATTGTCGAAGGGAAATGGCCCCAGATATCAGAATCTGAGACCATCGTCGTTAATTGCAACGCCAACTCCCTGTTGCTTCGGGCCCAAGCGATTATCCCATTACGCTTTGATTAGTAACCGCAACTTCGGCGATAGCTGGGCGCGTAGTACCTTGGGGCTACGTAGTTGCTCCGCAGATTGTAGTTTGGTCGATACCTGTTGTAGCTCAAGTAGTGCGAGGTCTGCGGCCGAAAATACGACCGGTTCCCCGACCGGTAATTGTAAGCGCCACCGTAAAATGAGCCTTGGTGGATGCTGCCACGATAGCCGTGGTCGCCAGCTTTGGCGTCGGATGCTTGAGCGCCAAACAAAAACAAGGTTGCCACGCAAAGTGAAAGAAACAGTCTCATAGTCGTTCTCCAGAGTTAAGAATTTGAATGTCGGCAACACAGAATTGTGTCGCATTCAATGTGTTAACGACCGGCAACACAGTTTCTTCCCTTCAATTTTTGAACTTGTCTCTGATCGTCAGTCGTCTTTCGTGGAAGGAAAAAACGGGTCAAAACTAGGTGCGTCAGTATTTTTGATCTGCCAAAAGTCCGTTCAGTTTGCCCAGAAGTACTGAAAATGTCCGGTACACATTTTTTTTGGGAAAAGATTCCTTTGGAGCGGCCCATCTCGAGCCATCTGACGCTTATAGTAGTATTGGATTATGCGGCCCATCGATACCCACACTGATAGTCAGTGCTGTTTTTCGAGCGTCGAACTTTTTCGAGGGCCTGCGATTTTTTTCTTTGTGGAGAATACCATGAGATATTTAAGCTTCTTCGCAGTTGCCGTACTGGCAACCGCGGCGATTGCGGTCTCTGGATGTAGTGGAACTGAAACTGCGACTAACGAAAGCAGTACTTCCAGCACAGCACCAGCGGCTGCACAAGGGCTAACTGAGGTTAGCTTTGACGTGAAAGGCATGTCCTGACGAGCGGGATGTGGAGGCGCGATTAAACGCGAGCTTGCCACAACTCTACCGGGTGTAGAGGTCGAAATTCCAGAATTGGGAAAAGTCATTCTTAAAGGCGATACAGTAGACGCCGAAGCGGCTAAGAAAGCCATTGAAACTGCGGCGAACAACAAGTTCACTGCAACGCAACTTTAGGACCAATTGAGTCCTAGACGCACATTCGGTCGCCCTCTCTCTGGAATGGGGGCGACCGTTTTCTATGCGCAAGTCATCAAACATTCTCACCAGAGCTCCAAAGCACTCTAGGATTTCTTTATGAGATCATCTCAAGCACGCTGTTTGGCTTACAGATTTTGTGCCAATGCACTTTTCTTGACGCTGACGTTAATCTGCTCAGCAATCCTTGCGGACATCCGGTGCGCTACTGCGCAACAACCGGAGAAAATCATGGGCGAACGATTCTCCCTCTGGGAACAAGGAGCACCGGATTCACTTGAGCGTCGAGACGAACCCGAGCAGGCCAAGGATTATTGGGTCAAGAACGTGCACGATCCATCGGTGACTGTTTTCCGCCCTTCAACCGATCAAGCCAATGGCACGGCCGTTGTAATCTTTCCTGGCGGCGGCCACCGTATGCTTGTTTATACCGCCGAGGGTTATGATCCGGCCGAGTATTTCGTGCGTATGGGAGTGACCGCATTTGTGGTCAAGTATCGTTTGGCCCGTGAAGAAGGTTCGCCCTATAAACTGGACGTGCATCCTCGTGCCGACGGTCAACGCGCAATGCGATGGGTTCGCGCTCACGCGTCTGAGTACAAAGTTGATCCGGACAAAATTGGAATCGTGGGCTTCAGTGCCGGTGGCGAGGTCGCCTCTGAAGTGGCCTACAATCCCTACGAAGGGGACTCCGACGCTTCTGATCCAATCGATCGAGTAAGCTGCAAACCCAATTTCCAAGTGTTGATTTACCCGGGACACCTTGGAGTTCCAGATGCGCTGCCCCCTACGGCGCCCTCGACGTTTATGCTCGTCGCCAACGACGATCAAGGCGCCTCTAAGGTAGTCGTCGACCTACTTGGAAAATTTCGCACTGCCGAGGTCCTTGTTGAAACACACATTTACAGTAAGGGAGGACACGGATTCAATATGGGGCAACGTTCCAAACTTAGAACGATCAGCACTTGGAAAGACCGACTCACGGACTGGATGATTGACAACAACTTTTTGCCGACCAATTAGCAACGGCAACTCGAAGCGTTACGACTTAAGTCACGTTAGAACCACAGCATCCACTTAGACTGCACAGTCTCGATAACCTCGTGGAACATTGCGTAGCCTATCGAACAGGTACCGCACTCAATTGAGGCGTTGACGCGCGTGCCAGCTCTGAGCAGCTCACGATCAAGATCAGAATAGTCAAACGTGACTCGCACCAGACAAGTATTACCTTGATCGGAGTGAACATCGAGTTGATGATCCACCAGATGCAACTGCCCCTCGAACTCTTTGTTGGGCATCGATGCCATCGCAAACGTAACCTTCAACGGATTTTTTGCATCAGCTAACGCATCCATCAAATGTCCCAAACGGCGCTCAGGCAACTCTAACTCAAGCAGCCAATTGGAATTTGGATCGACAATAGTCATTAAGCTTTGGCCGCGTTCGACAGGACGATTGATCAAATTTTGCCGCGCTTGCCAGTTCACCACCGTGCCTGTTGCGGGAGCAACGACCTCGAGGTGTGCATTCTCAACCAGTCGCAACTGCAGTTCTTTTCGAAGCCCAATCTTCTCTTGCCGTGCCTGTTCGATTTCGATCTCTATCGTTTGCCGTTCGTACTCGGATAAATCGTCTTGGGCACGTAGGCTTTCGTTGATGGCTTGGCGCGTTTCTGCCTCGACAATACTGTTACGTAGGTTCTCGATAGCGACTGCGAGGTCGTTGTTCGACATCCGCGCCAGCACCTGACCTTGCGTCACAGGGGTATCACCTTGGTCGGAAACGAACAGTTCTTCCATCACGCCGGCGCTTTGAGCGTAGACTTCTGACTGCACCTCCGGAATTAGTGCACCTTTGGCGGCCAACGAAAATGGCCAAGGTATCCAACACAAACACAGCCCCACCGCTAAAGCAATGCCGGAAACGAACAAGGTCTTTAGCAGGTTGCCGCCTTGGAACGCAGACATCACTTTGCCAATTGCCTTCCACAGCGGCATCAGAAAGATTGCGTTGTGCTCCAGTGAGTTGGTGAGCGCGACTTCGGAATGACCGACAACAGCTTCGGCTCGTTTCTTGAAGTCCTCCGTCAGTGTCGAATCCTTCAGACGTTCAACAACCAAAGCACCGATGGGTTGATCAGAACGACCTGAGCGTCCAACATTGTTTGCCTCAAGCCCTAGATCCGGATCCGAATCTGGGTCTGGCGACACAGTAGCGAACAGCGGAATGACCGCCAGCAATTTGCTGTGCGATCGATCGATGTAAGGATGTAGCTTGGCTTGAATTTGCGGCGGGAGGTTTTCGTCGGTTGCACGACTGCCGTCATACCAAAGCGCTGATCGCCCCTTGACCACTGCTCGTCCAAGCCGTGTCAAATGTTTTACTTGGTCGCTACGTCTCTCAATCGAGTCCAATCCACTGATCGATCGCACTTTCATCGAACGCCCACGGCCCAACAGCACAGTTACCCGATCACAATCAATGACTCGGCGGCCTTCGTTGGCGACCGAATAGGCTGTTTTTGAGGAATCGAGACTTGCATAGACTGTTTGAACGAATTGATCAAACTTACCCCACATCGACTGTTGAGTATGGAAAGACCGAATCTTCTCGTTGGTGAGAAACTCGCTGGCCAATTCGCACATCTGCATCAGAAAACGCAAGTAGCCGCGCTGCGTTGTTGGACCAGCGCCAGGTCGCTGTAGGATTTCAACTAACCCGATCACCTCGTGGTTGACAACAATGGGCCCGAAAATCAGAAGTTTGTCAGTGGGATTACCGCCATGACTTGAATCTGCACTTTCGGCATAGGGAGCAACTACTTCGGGTTCGCCCGCTTCGACAATGCGATTGAGCAGGTCGGAGTGTTTCTTCTGTGCGGCAGGATCGCTTGCCAACACCGTCTGCTTCAGATTAATGTGGTAGTGAATCTTAAGCGGTTGTTGGCTGGATTCTCGAATCCAGATCGCACCGCCATCAGACGCAAGTGCGCCGGTCGTGCGAGTTAAAAAACCTTGGTAGAAATCCTGTACGGAACATTCCGTCCGAGCTAGTTCAGATATTTCTGTTACCAGCTGGCGAATTTGTTGTTTCGTTTGATCGACCAGCCTATCATCGGTCGAGTTTGAATTACCTTCAATAGAGCTGTTCGGTTTGTCAATACGCTGGTTGCCTTGGCCTGAGGACGATTGACCGGATTGAGATTTTTTTCCTGATCGTTTTCTGCGTTGCTCGCGTTCTGAGGCCGTCCCCGCATTTGCAGCTGCGCTAGGCGGAACAAACACCATGTCGGCGCTGTCCGCAGGAATTGACGAATCGGATTGCGAAGAATCGTTAGCCATTGGAGTCGTAAGCGATCCGTTACCGAAAAGGAACTCGAAATCGACCAAAGTTAAAATGTTGGACCAAGGGGCGGTTCTGCCCTTCGGCGGATAGACAGCAGGGCCCACTATCGACGATAATTGGGGGAGAATCCCTGCGGACCTTCCCTGAATTGACTGGTTTTGACAATAGGAATCAGTCTCCGATCAACAGCGGCTGATGCTGGCGTCCGGTGGATGGTAACCCAGGGGCGCAATTTGCGGTGTCTAATTACTCATTCTCTCTCCAACTACTGCTACCATGAGACTAATCGGCGTTACTGAAGATCAGAAAAAGGTCGGCAATTTCGCTGCTTGGCTGCTGACCCAGAAAATCGAGACCAAGATCGAAACGACCGACGATGGCAAGGTGGAGGTTTGGGTCAAAGAGGAAGACCACTTCAAAACAGCGCTGAGCCAATACGAGGAATTTCTCAGCACCCCTGACGATCCCAAATACGCCTCTGCCGTTGGAGAAGCAAACCAGCTACTGCGCGAGCAGGAGAAAAAGCGGCGGGAGATTCAGAAGAAGCAAATGAAAGTCCCGCGTTCCTCTGGCGGGATGGGCACACCGACGGGTCCGATGACCAAGACCGTAATGATACTCTGCTTACTGGTTGCAATCCTGACAAACTTCAACTCGGACAAAGCGCAACAGGAGCAGGGAGTAAACCGAGCCTTACAGTTCATCGCTGTTGATCAACCGGAATCACTGGCACTCGTAGAAGACTATCAGACAGACCGCGATGCAATCAGTCTGCGGCTGGCGAGCATCCAACGTGGAGAAATCTGGAGACTAGTAACGCCAATCTTTATCCACTACGGCATTTTTCACTTTATATTCAACATGCTGTGGTTCTTGCAGTTTGGCCGTATGATCGAAGGACGTTATGGCACAGTGTGGATGGCAATTTTGGTCGTTGCTATCGCCGTACTTTCAAATTTTGCGCAAGGCGTTGCGCCAGAGAGACTGGGGGGATCACCTCCCTATTTCCCCAGCGGCATTCTGATCAGTAGCTTTGGCGGTCTGTCCGGCGTTGTCTTCGGGTTATTTGGCTTCATCGTCGTAAAGCAATTTGGCGACCCAAGGAGCGGCTTTTTTCTGCCACAAATGACCATCGTGCTCTTACTTGGCTACATGGTGTTTTGCATGTTGCCGGCAGCTATACCATTGGTAGGCCACGTCGCCAATTGGTGTCATGTCATTGGATTTTTGGTCGGCGCTGTAATGGCCTATTTCAAGCACTGAACTTAACGACCGACCATCACCAAGAGCTTTGCTGCTACTCGGCCAAGAAACTGCGTTTCTGGCGGGTCCATCCGATTGGCTTAGAAGGGCGACCAAAAAGTCCCTCGAGTGACAATCCATTAACTCGGCGATCCTGAAACTCGAAGTTCATGTGGGCGAAATTGCCTTTGGCCGGGTTGTACTGCGACGAAAACATGCGCATCGCTTTGGGCAGAAAATCCTTCTGATCGATAATGATCTCAATCTTGCTGTAATTGCGGGCGTCCTCGGCGCGTTTGGGAAACACCTGTAACCAATACTCGTTTTCTACTTCGCGCGGCGTAATCACTCGGACCCAGTAACGCTCCAGCAGAACGTCTTTCTTTGCACCGAACAAAAACGGAATTGGACTTGCCGCCAATCCCTCCGGCCCGCGCATCGAATCTGGAATTTGAGTCTCGTAAAGTCGTTTCTGCCCGAAATCAAATTCGTAGATTGTCTGTCCGTCGCAGATCCATTTGGTTTGAGCCGATTCGGATTTTTCTAACTCATAATCAGCATCTGCACCCGGCTGTTGGGGAGGCGCGGCAAAATTCCACACTTGTTCCGTCTGATAGCGTCCATGCTCAGGAGCAGCAAAGAAAATCTCACCAGTTGCGATTTCAGCTGCAGCCAACCGCTGAGTTCTTGGGTCGCGGTAGTTTACGACTGCCGAATCATATGTGTATCGGCGAAACGAACAACGAAAGTTCTTGTACTGGGCGCTAC
>CAYTPS010000144.1:8949-11187 GCA_964439245.1 uncultured Pirellulaceae bacterium
ACTTTGCTCCCAATAATCGAGAATCTGATCGCGATACTCTTCTTCAGCAGCCGTTTGAGCCGGCGGAGCCTGAGGGGTTGATTGAACGCGGCCGTTTGCCTGACGCTGTTGGTCAGGATTTGCGGCCACCCGTGCGCCGGGCCCCTGTTCGGATTTTTCTTGCGCCACTAAAGGAGAAGGGCCGGTCGTCAATAGCAAGACGCAAACAGTCGTGACAAGTCTACCTAGGTTACGTTGAATGCGTTTTGAGAAAATCGGGACGGTCGCCATCATCTTGATCTTTCCTTCAACATCCGTGCGCAGGATTGTTGGGTGATTGAGTTGGTTGGAAGCCTCACTTTTAACAGCAACAACCTATACCAACCAGACAGATCTACATTGCCACTCGCTAGCACTGTTCATTTTCTGAGAAAACAAGCAACAAAAACGGCGTACACTAGGAAACTCGTGGAATCATGGAGTAGTGAAAACCGCAATCATAGGAGTGTGCCGATGACAGTTTCTACGCGCGCTTCATCAGGAGAAAAACTGAAACTGGCCAACCGGCTCAAATGCATTGGCATAGTGCTTAATTTGCGGCTGGTCCGAAATGTCGGGCCAGCGAATCGCAACCACGTCAAAACGCGCCGCACACTCCGTCAAGCGATGCCACTTCAAAAATCCGATCGCTGTTTTGGTCAATTTCAACTGCTTACTTGAATCGACAGCCTCTTCTGGCTCACCGGCGAAGTCGCTGGACCGCGTTTTGACCTCAACGAATACAACCGCACGCTGATCGACGGCAATCAGATCGACCTCGCCGACTCGGTCCTGATAACCGCGAAACAGAATAATCATGCCCTGCCGCAACAAAAAGCGTTCGGCTTCTCTCTCGCCCAAGGGCCCAAGCCCCTCCAACGGTCTCAGCGCGTCATACGCTCTGACGAGCATAGGGCATAAAGCTGCTCGCCAAAGCTGGCTGCGGATCCATTGGTTGGCGACGACCAGACGGTACTTGAGCCCAGGAAAAGAAATAGATTCGATGCGTTGATCGATTCGATGGACGGTATTCCAGATTCGCAACAATTTGGCTCAATCCTCTTTGGAGTCCCACTCCACATGATTGTAAGGCTTTCCATGTGGCAACCGTAGGCTAAGCGTCCACTCAAGGGCATAGATCGTAGTAGGTAACCTGCCGGTGCGAAGCGTGCCAGATTGTCGCAGCTTTCAGGACACGCTCTGTAAAACCGGTATCCACTGTCGCGTGTGGCTTTAGACAAATCTGATAATTTAGGGATAGTTCCGTTTTGCCTATTCTGCCCATACAATCTCGGCATTGGGAGGCAAAATTCTAAATTTCTGCCGGCACTTCCTTAGCCATGGTCTAGCTTTACTCAGACATTTGACGTGGATTTGGAAGTCCGTTTCCGAATACACAATTTACAAAATTACCCAGCAACCGTCGCTTACCCAACTTTGAGTACGACACTTTGAATTTTGCGGTTGTTGAAAGTAATTCAAAAAACTCCTGGAGAGGTGATACATGTTTAAGTTTGTTCTTTCTGCTTTTGTTTGTTTGGCATTTGCTGTGCCTGCTTCTGCACAATGCTGTGATGCGGCTCCTACTTGCTGCAACGCACCGAAAAAGCGATTGGGATTCGTCCCAGTTCAGCGTAGCCTACCGCAGATTTCATTGAAGTGCACCACAGATGCTTGTGGATGTTCTCGTCGCCGATTGTCAATCGATCGCGTTTGCGTGACTGGTGCAAAATTGGGTTTGGTTGATCGCGAGCCATGCGGCGGACTCAAAGGTCTGCTCGGCGGACTTCGTTCACGTGGTGGATGTGGCTGTGCCGCACCTGCTCCAGAGCCTTGCGGTTGCGAAGTTGCTCCTGAGCCAGCACCATGTGGTTGCGAAGCGGCCCCTGAAGTAATTGCAGAACCAGCACCTGTTGCTGACTGTGGTTGCAATGGCTAGTTCTTGTGGGTTCGGATTCCCATCCGATCCACTAGACAGAGGAATCAGTGTTCAAGCTTAAAGACCTTGAACGAAGAGAAATTGAGTTAGAGACACATTTGTTCAAGATCGCGTTTGGGCAAATAAGAGACAAAGAAGCAGCCGGTAGATGCTGACCGGCTGTTTTTTTATGCGCCAATGTGCACGGCCGTCGTCTGGGAAAGGTTCCCTTCCATTGGCGGCAGCATATAATGATGGCGACATGATTGGGCCCGGATTTCGTTTCAGTCATGGGCGTCCTT
>CAYTPS010000145.1:0-11128 GCA_964439245.1 uncultured Pirellulaceae bacterium
GTTGTTTAAGATCGTTATGCTTGAGATACGATTTCCCGATGTTTGTGCTTAGTCGCGCAACACGTCTCGAGTGGTCGGCGATCGCATGCCCTCGTAATTCGATTGCTCTCAAGAATCCTTCAACGGCCTCTTCACGGTATTCGGTGTCTACCAACTTCGGGGGCTCATCGGAAGGCATTTCACCTGAGGCGAGCACTCCTTCGCCGTCACTTTCATCAAACCGCACCACGCAGTTACGCCCACTTCGCTTTGCCGCGTACAGGGAAATATCTGCCTGGTCGAGCATGTGCTGCCCGTCCATTGCTTTGAATTCACGATTTGAGAAACCGATACTTGCGGTGACGGTCTTGCCTTCGATGTCCATATCACCAATTGCTTTGTGCATCTGATGGGTTAGCTCCAGCGCATCATCAAGTTTCATCTGGCCAAAAGCAACAACGAATTCTTCTCCACCAAAACGACTGACAAGTCCTCGGTCGCCAACGATATCTCGAAGCGTTGACCCAAGTATTTTGAGAACTCGATCACCGAAACTATGGCCGTACGTGTCGTTGAAAGACTTGAAGTGATCAACATCAATCATCAGCAAACTAAGCTCATCAGGTTCGGCATCGGTCCACATCTGCTCAAACTCAATCCAAAAAGCACGTCGGTTCATGCATTCGGTCAACGGATCGTAAGAAGCCAAGAACGTGAGCTTTTCATTCTGAAGTTCAACTTCATCCCTTGAGTTGCGCAGCGTTTTTACCAATGCGGCCAACTCAAGCTTCTTGTGTTCCATTTCTGTAACGTCATCAAAGCTGATCATCGCGCCGCGACATTCAGATTCATTGGCAAAAATGGGTGCCGAATTGACGAAGAACTTTCGTCGATCCTCACCCTCGCCAATTTCAAGAATTCTACCTGTAACGGCAGCCTCTTTGTCGACACACTGGAGCCAAGGAAGTTCTAAAGAAGCGGCGTCCTCGGCTTGAGTGCGCCAGCCGAGTTCATTGAGACTCGCGCCAATGAGTGAATTGGCGTCCAGATCAAGGATCTCGCCAAAAGCTTTGTTTGCATGGGCGATTTCATGATCGCCATCAATCAGTACTAGACCTTCGGTGAGTGTATCAAACGCTGACCTGACTCTTTTGGGAACGACTTTCGATGGGTTCAGATATCGAAATGATCGACTGAGCACCCACCACGAAAACACGCTTGTCAGAAGGCTGACAAAGGCGATGATACTGAGCGGAAACATGAACCCAAGAATGCCTGTCGAATCTATTTCCGAGAAACAGACTTCTAATTTTCCCCAAAGTCGCTTGTTAGCAAAGACCTCTAGTTCAGCTTGATTGGACTGTTCATCTGAACCAACTGCTTTCCAATTTGCTTCATGACTTCCAGCCTTCGCCAAGTATCTTGACTTATTTCGGACTCCTACCGACACGACATCTTTATTGAGCCTCATCGCCAGTTCGAGAGAGCGCTGCAGTGCACGCTTGCCGCCTCCGTCAGAGGCAATACCAGATACCGACCCCGCGAGAGTTCTCACGATCGCAAGACGCTTTTCGTGAATCTGGTCGTTTGGAGATGGAATGAGATTCAAACCATGCGCAATCCAAACGATAGTCGCAGAGATAAATCCGAGCGTAAGTGCTATTCGAGATGCGGGCTTCAATCGCGGCATTGATCTACAGGGTTACTTGGGGAGCCCCCGGCTGATTGTTTCTTTCCGGGCGTGGTTCCCTAGAAGATAGGTTGCACTAGCTGACAGTGCGCGTGCAATATCTAAACTATTGCTAATGGCAGCCCTCACGTTCCGATTACTCGATACAACCTGAATAGACCGCATGATCTATATTGCCGCTTCGGAGGCCCTGTCGCATGGAGCTCTCACGGGGAAGCGCCGTGAGCCCTAGAAATTAGATTTGAAGCAAAAAATGGGTTAGTCAAAGAAGCCAGTCACATCGTCTTCGCCATTTTCGTTTCGTTCTGTCGAATAGGATTCCAACAGCGGGAGAGGATCGACCATTCTCCAGCTCGGCAGTTGGCTCAATGCGGCAGCCATCAAAACGCCTCCTCTGAGGGTCCAAAGGATATATCCAGCGGCACCAAATGCCGAGACAGCGCCAAGCGTATAGGTAAGCTTCCCAAACTCTGCTTCAAAAGAAGACTCAATATCATCGAGTTGGTTCCAAAGCAGTTTCGCATCATAGGCAAGCGCCGCAATCGCATGGCGACCAAGCTCCTCGATGGTCTGTTGGTTCACTCTCGATGAATAATCCCCAAGGCGAGAAAATGCCAGAAGATTCGCAGCGGCAGTTGTCGAATCTACAGCTCCACTAGCAATCAGACTCTCAGCAAAGTTCTCAAACAGCAGGTCATCGTTTGCGGCACCTGCGTCAGCATCATTGGCTAGTGTGTCTGCTCCTTCACCGTCATTTCGGTCCGAAAATACAGAAGGTACAACAGCACCGAGTGGATTGGTTTGGTCCGGTTGAGTTTCCCCGTCATTTGATGCGTTGTTATCAGAATCCGTATCTTTATCAGGTTCTAGAATCGAATCTTCAGGACCTGTGTTATCTCCCGGTCCCGTCGATCCTGGAGTACCGGGATTGGGTATTCCTCCCGAAGGAACACCCGCGGGAGTTTCAACAGTAAGCCCAACGGTAACCAGAGTCCCTTGGGTCAAAAGATCACTCGGGGCATAGGTGAATTGGTCAGTACCTACAAAGCCCGGGTTAGGGGTATAGGCCAAAATCCCATCAGCTAGCACAACGATTTGGCCATTCTGAGGCTGCGATAGAATGACGGCGACTAAAGAGTCTTCGTCAGGATCAATGTCGTTGGCAAGAACGTCAAGCAAGGTAGTGGTCTGGCCATTCGACAATGTATAAGACTCAGCCGTTGCAATGGGAGCGTCATTCGCTGGAGAGATAGAGATAGTCGCGACCGCGGTCGACGTGCCTCCCGCGCCGTCGGTAATCTGATAGCTAAACGAATCGGTTCCATAAAAATCTTGGGCAGGCACGTACGAGAACGTCCCGTCTGGCTGCAGGTCAAATTGTGAAGCGTTGGTCGGCCCGGAAATCAAATCGGCGATCAACGTGTCAGCGTCAATATCCATGTCATTGGAGACTACATTTCCCGAAAGAGTTGAATCTTCAGTCGTTGTATACTGATCATCATTGGCCACCGGAGGTGTATTCTCGATAACGAATACGAACTGTTGATCCGCGATTATTGTTGTCCCATCGGTAACGTCGAAACTAAAACTATCAGACGACTGGAGATAGTTTTGGTGCCCGAATGAAACCAAACCTGCGTCAATGTCAGCTTGGGAGAAACTATCGCCCACGTTGAGAGCAACGCCACTCACAAATAGTTGCCCTGAATCGGGAACCTGTGTCACGGTGTACACCAACTGAGCGGTCGCGGTATCCTGATCGATCACAGAGAGATCTGATGGGTCAATCTGAACGCTTTGCCCAGTAGGCACCGAAACAGGCGAATTCTCAGCAATCTGAAGTGGTTCGTCGACGTCATCAACATTAACCGTGAACGTCTGCTGTCGTGTTAAACCACCCGAATCCTCGACTTCGACAACTACGTCGTATTGAGAATTCGTTTCAAAATCCAACACGCCTCCGTCAAACACGATCTGGTCTCCCTGAATCGAAAACAGACTGGCGTCCGGTCCGCCGACGATAGTGTAAATGAATGATTCACCAGAATCCGGATCATCGGTAATTAGCGTGGCTACCGGGGATCCGCCAGTTGTATCGGCTCCCTCTTGCAGCGTAACTTCATTGGGAGAGATGGCAATTGGAGCTTCGTTTACGTCCACAACTTCGATGAGCACCACCTGAACGCCAGACAAACCGTTGCCATCGTCGACTCGAACCTCGATTTGATAAATGTTGTCATCGCCCTGTGGCGCTTCAAAGTTGTCCGCGACATTGAAGCTAATTTGACCATTGGGAGCGACAGAGAAAAAAGCATCATCAGGACCGTTTCCAGTGATAGCGAACACGGGCGCTCCGCCATCGACATCGGTGCTCGTAAGCTGCCCAACAAGAGTTGAGTTCTCGGTGACAATGAACTGATTAGGAGACGTAATTAGTGGAGCGTCGTTGACCGGAATGATATCCAGCACCGCACTACCAACAACCGTTTCTATGCCATCGGTGACGTCGTAATTGAAGGCCACATCCGAGTCATCGTTCGCCGCCGGGGTGTATGTCCAAGTACCATCGCCGTTGTCGACAAGGTTGCCATTGCCCGAGACTATTGTTAGACCTGTCACGCTTAACGCATCACCGTCCACATCGCTGGCATTGGCAAGCAATTCCGCTTCAGTGATGATGCGCACATTGTCTTCAATCGCATCCGCCAGTGTGACGGCAGCGTTGGTCGGTGCATCGTTAACCGGAACAACCGAGAGGACGACCGTTGCTTGGGCCGTGCCTCCATTTCCATCGAAAACTTCGTAGACAAAAGAGTCGGTCCCGTCGAAGTCTGCGTTTGGAGTGTACGTGAACGTTCCGTCTGAGTTGAGCAATAACACACCGTTAGACGGCCCAACCACCGGGACTGTATTGACGGTCAGCGTATCGCCCTCAATATCGATATCGTTCTGGAGCAAATCATCAAGGCCGAGTGCCGTCGTAATTGCGCTGTCTTCGTTCGTGGAGTACGAATCGTCCACCGACGTTGGCGCGTCATTTACTGCTGTAACGGTCATTGTTACAGTTCCTTCTGAGACAAGTGAACCGTCGCTAACTCGGTAAGTGAAAGTATCTATTCCATTGAAGTTAGCGTCAGGCGTATAGACGAAACTTCCATCTGTTCCGTAAGTCACGGTGCCGTTGGCTGGTGAGGTCACAGACGTTACGCTTATCGAAGCGCCTTCAGGATCGCTATCGTTAATCAAAACCCCATTTGTCCCAGTTGCCGTGAAAACCACATCCTCTTGAGTCGTGTAGCTGTCGTTGACTGCTATTGGAGCATCGTTCGAGCCAGCTACTGAAACAGTGCTGGTTGACGCGAGGCTTCCAACCATATTTTCGTCGACAACAACAAACTCAATCAGACGATCACCAGCGGTCGGGTTGTTCCCAATGTGCTCGTAGTTAATGGTCTGCAATAACGCCGTAAGATCGGCTTGAGGCACCACACCGCCAGCATCGTTTCTAACGACAAAGGCTGTTCCGTCAAAAGCAATTTGGAAAGTCGTTCCACCGACGGTCGTGGTAACCAGTGGAGCGGGCGTCGAATAACCAAAGAGCACGTTGCCAACAACCACACGTTCAGTCGCACCATCTGTAAAGCCGGTCAAACTGATTGTTAGGCTATTGAATTCATCTCCGTCAACATCTGAGAAATTGGCGTCGGTGGCCGCGACGTCAACGGGCAAATCCCCTTCAGTGAAGGTCGTTGCGTAATCGGTTCCGGTTGACGCTGAACCATCTAGGTCCACCGCCGGCGCGTCGTTGACATCCGTCACCGCAATCTGGGCTGACAAAGTCTGATTACTGAACGCCGATGAACCACCTGATGAGACAATATCAACTTTCGTACCAGCTGTTCCGCCAGTCTGATCCCAAGCACGGAAACCAATGTTTGCATTGGTTCCCTGTTCTCCATCGGGGTTGAGTCGCAAGAGATCAGTATCACGCAGCAGTAGTGCTGATGAGTTGCTTACTGCACCGACATCTTGCCAATTCGAGCCGCCGTCGGTCGAAAACTGCCAAGTCCCGCCATTCTCATTGTTCACGATTACGGCCACACCTTCGGAGGCGCCAGCGTCGACGTCTGTTATCGGATCGCCAAGCTTGGCAAGCAGACTTCCCACCGTTTCGCCAGCATTGTTGACGTCGTCTTCGTTAATCGTATCGAACTGTGGGTTGGTGGAATTGTCCAGAACGGGAGCGTCGTTGACGGCGACTACGTCAATACTGACCGATTCCAGATCGGTACCGTTACCACCACCGCCCGTGTTACCCATGTCATTGGCAAGGACCGAAAGCACGACTGAACCATTGAAGTTCGGCGTAGGCGTGTAGGTTGATCCTTCCAATGCCGCGTTGATATCCGCGATGGTACCTTGAAACGTCATCGATGCATCACTGATACCACCACCCGTCGAGAAAGTCAGTCCGCTGGTCTGGCTGAGACTGATACTTCCATCACTTACGGCGAGGGCAACTTCAATCTCACTGGCCCCCGCATCAACGTCGCTGACAGAAATTACGTTTCCGTTAACGGTTGAGAATACCAGCGTCGTATCTTCGTTGATTGTCTGGGTTCCCGGCGTCGAGTTGATCGGCGCATCGTTCTCGGGCGATACTGTAATGTTGAATATCTGCCCAGCCAGCGAATTACCCTGCCCATCATCAACAGTAAAAGTGAATTGATCAGAATTCGTTTCCGAACCGTCGTGGATGTAGACCAATTCTCCCGCATCGATTTGTGCTTGTGTGAAACTTGTGATTGGCGTCGCGGGGTCCGCTGTGAAAGCAAGGTATCCATTGGACGTTGAGGAAGTCAGGGTAAATGTCACCGAAGTCGTCGGTTGGAGGTCGTCGGTATACTCCAGTTCTGTTGCCTCAATCAGATCCACACCACCTTCGCTAACGGAGCTTCCCGTGTTGGCAATCTCGGATGGTGGTGTTAAGTCACCCGTCATCGAGACTCGTGCGATAGCAAATAAGCTGTTGTCCGTTCCGTCGTTGGCAACAAACGAGATGATGCGTTGTGACGTGTCCGGGTTGGTTGCCGTGTTGTCGTAAGTGATTGAGTTTAATGCTGCTAGAAAGTCTGCGTTCGTGGCTGAGCCGAGATTCGTCAATACGAGTGTGCCGGTGCCTGGGTTGTAAGTGGTACTGAGTGGCCCGACGACGCTTACATTGAGCTGTTCCTGTCCGGGGTCCATCACGTTGGTGATATCAACGGTCAGCGTTTGAATTGTGCCGTCGATGTCACTAATAGAAGGTCCGTCAACGAGCGAGACGGGTCCGCCACCAGCCGCAAAGTTTGTGTTAAAGTTGCCGCCTGTGGTTCCGCTGCTGTCGTCTGCGTCCAGGTCGAGCAACGGCGCGTCGTTTACGGGAGTGACCGTCAGATCTCGTGTCAGCGTCGCGCTATCACTCACGCCGTCATTGACCGTCCACGTGAGAGTACGAGTCGCCGTGCTCGGTGCTTCACTCAAATTATCAAACTGAATCGACTGTAACGCAGTTTGATAGTCTGCAACGCTTGCGGTGCCAGTCAGCGTCAGAATGCCGTTTGCAGCATCCCAATCTCCCATGATGCCATTTTGGTCGGTGAAGATAAGTGAATCTTCGCCTGGGGCATAGTTGGTCGTGATTGCGATCGTCGCCGAAGACAAATTCAAACTGTCGACGTCGCTGATATTGACTCCCACATCGGCGCCGACAGGACCTCCGTTTTCTGTGAACGAGACAGGAAAAGCTGAACTGGTGCTGAGCAACGGCGGGTCATTGACTGGAACCACTTCAATAAACAAAGATTCGGTTGCCGAAAGTGCTCCCCCTGACCCCGTGTTACCACGATCGTTAACATCGATCTGAATTTCCGCCAACCCTGCGAAGTCCAGATCGGGAGTGAACGTCATTCGACTGAACGCCGCGTTGAGGTCCGCGATCGTACCCTCAAACTGGATGGTCGATGAACCGTTAGTGCCGGACATGATGGTCACCGAGGAATCGTCGATAGCGATCGTGCCGTTGGTCACTGTGATTCCCGCATCTACGATCGAGTTGCCCGCATCATCGTCTGCAACGGTGACAGTAGCGATGGGGAGCGTGACATCCTCGTTCGTCGTGCCGCGAATGAAGTCGCCATCCCCCTGATTGGTGTGAATCGCGACTTCACCACCTAGGTTCGCTGCGTAGACGATTTCCAGATCACCGTCGCCATCGATGTCAGCGGCTTCGGTCCATTGAACACCTTGAGCACCCGAGTCGACGAGATTCTGTACGAAATTGCCGGCACCGTCGTTTTCGTATAGCCAGATCTGATTATCGCTGCGGTCGGATACGATCAGGTCGTTGGTGAAGTCGCCGTTGACGTCAGCGACTTCCAGGTGGTAGTCGACACCAGATCCATCAGTGCCAATGATCGTGCTGGTAAACGATGGACTCGCGTTACCATCGTTCTCCAGCCAACCAACGGCGTCGCCAGTCCAAGTGATAAATCCGATGTCCAGATCAGCATCGCCGTCAAGGTCGGCGATATCGACGTCAAAAACATTGCCAACGCTGGCAAGGTTTTGCCTCGCAAATCCAGCCGTCGCGTTTCCATCGTTTTCATACCACCGGATAACTTGATCTTGGAAGTCTCCTGAAACGATATCCAGATCACCGTCTCCGTCTATATCGCCAAGGTCAACTCCGTGAGCGTTGCCCACCGCATTGGAATAGGTCTTCGTGAAGATACCCGGTGTGTTCTGTTCGAAGACAACGATCTGGGAATCATTGATCGACCGATAAAACGTGGCCACGATATCTTGGCGTCCGTCGCCGTCGATGTCGCCGATTGCAAGGTCTCTGGCTCCATCGGACTCGCCAGCAACCGCACCTTCATAGGTCGTCGTGGTGAACGTCGTTGATCCCGTCCCGACGAAGTCGTTCATCAAGACGTAAATGCTATTGGCAGCGTCGGACGGGTCGTCGTTGGCGGCGACGATATCGATGTCTCCGTCACCATCGAGGTCGGTCGCCACAACCGCATTGAAATCTTGAGCGTTAGCGATGACGGTTCCCGGGCTGAAGATGCCGGTGCCATCATTCTCGTGCCATCGAAGTTCACCACTATCGGTGGTTGTAATGAGATCGAGATCTCCGTCGTTGTCGAGGTCGCCTGTCGTCACGCTTGTGGCACCGGTAAGCGATTCGACGCTCTCAGGCTCCGCACTTGGCAACGACGTAAAATACGGCGCGTCGTTAACGCCCTGAATGACATTCAGACTTGCAATGGACGACGAAACGCTGAACGGGTCGGTCCCTCCACCGAGTCCGATGACATTCACGCCTGTTTGACCGTTGGAGAAGCCACCGGTTCGATCCCAAGCCTGAAATTCAAATTGTCCCGCCGGACCAGTGTAGCCCGCGTTTGGCACATATCGAACCATCGCATCATCGTGCAGCAACGTAGCGTTAGACGAACTTGGACTTCCAAAAGAACTCCAATTCGTTCCACCGTCAATTGAGTATTGCCAGTCGCCGTTTATCTGGTTGACCGAAGTGACCGCGACACCTTCGACGGCTCCCAGGTCAACGTCTGTGATGGCGTCCGTTCCAAGGCTGAAGAGCATGTCGGCAATGGTGGTGCCAGGTGGAGTGCTATCGTTCAGTTCTACGTCGTCAAACTGGTACAGAACACCGGTGAGGACCGGAGCATCATTGACCGGGGTAACAGTTACTGAGGCGGTTTCGATGTCGGTGCTTAGTGTTGACCCCGCCGTCGCCATCACAACAGCGTCGCCGTTGCTACCGCTTGACTGGTCCCATGCCAGGAACGAAATCGTTGCAGCGCCGTTATAGTCGGCGCTCGGCTCGAAGCGAATCAGCGCAGTCTCATTCAGCAAGCGCGCCTGGGTAGGCCTGGCAGAATCAAGCTCCAACCATGTTGTGCCTCCGTCGGTCGAATACTCCCAGCTTCCGTTAGTCGAATCGGTAAAGTAAACAGCGATGCCTTCGGGATCGCCATCGACGTCCGTGATTCGATCGCCTCCGGCACTGGCGACGATATCTGCAACTGTATCGCCCACGTTGTTTGTTGAATCCTCGGCGACCGATGTGAGCACCATCGCCCCTGTGTTGTCCAAGACCGGGGCATCGTTGACAGGCGTAATATCCACTGTCGTGGTGCCGACGACCGTCAGTGCACCTCCAGTCCCCTGCGCACCTGTGTTGCCGTCGTCGAAGGTCCATTCGATATCGACCGATGCGGGCGGATTGTCGCTCGAGTTCCAATACGCAATGGACTGCATCACTTGGTTGACCTCTGCATTGGTCACACCGGGGGCAAAAGTGAATTGCAATTGACCCAGCAAACTGGTGTAGGTTCCTTTTACGACACCACCAAGCCGGAATGTACCATCGCCGTTAAACGTCATGTTGCCCATAGGACGGTAAATGTCTTCGGAGCTTTGTCCGCCAGCACGCTCGAGTGTCAGCGTCGTGCCGCCGAAGTCGTTGCTCGCACTCAACTCCACGTCAAAAACTTGGACATCCGCGTCCAACAGCACCGCATTTGCGATTCCACCTTCAATGTAAGTCGGATTGCCATCGAGTGTGTTAACATGCGACGAACTACTGAACGTAGGATTCAGACTTCCGTTCGCAAGAAAGCTGACGACGGCCGTTTCAGAACCTTGAAGCCCAACCGACAGGTTAAAGGTGTCGTCGGCATTGACCGCTAGAGATACGCCGTTGCCCGGGACCACGCGTTGTTCGGTGATGACAACACCGTTGTCTCCAAACGTCGCGTCAAGTGTTCCGTTTTCATTAAAGCGCACGACCGCCAGCTGAATGTCATCAATGGCCGTGCCGCCAACCAGGTATTTTCCGTCACTCTGTTGTCCAATCGAATATCCTCGATCGCCGTTGCCACCAAGGTCAACCGAGGCTGTTCCGGCGGCTCCGAAACTGGCGTCGAGACTACCGTCCGCGTTGTATTTCCTGAGGGCCAGGTTGTCGGAGGCGTCATTGCCTGTGGCGACGAAAGTACCGTCCGCGTTGACGTGAATATCGAGATAACTTGAAAACCCAGTGTCAAGCGTTCCGGCGGTCGCGAACGATGCGTCCAATACTCCATCCGCGTCAAATTTCAAAACAACATCATTGACGCTCAGCCTGGTTACCTCAACCAGCATGCTGCCATCGGACAGAATTTCCAAGCCAGTCGCCCAGTCCGCGTTACCTGGATGGGTGTCGAAAGTCACAAGTCCGGCAGCACCGAAACTGGTATCGACGGAGCCATCGCTGTTGAGACGCCACAAAGCACTATTCAAGTTCAATGATGAGCCAGTACTTCCGGCCACCATGATTTTTCCATTGGACAAGACGGTGATGTCATTGGCGTCGTAAGCATCGTTATCAGTGATCGTAACGATGCCGCC
>CAYTPS010000146.1:0-6917 GCA_964439245.1 uncultured Pirellulaceae bacterium
CGACTCCGATATCCGCCATATCGTGACGCTTGTATTGAGAGAAAAGGGAATCAACGTGCTGGAGTTTGAATCGGGTGGTGCGGCACTCAAAATGGCCGCCTCCGGCGAAAGGGAAGTTCCAAACGTAGTTCTGATGGACTTGATGATGCGCGAGCTCGATGGTTTTTCTACCTTGGAGAAGTTGCGAGAGATCGAGGCCTATCAAACTGTTCCCTGTGTTTTTTTGACGGCTCGAGCCGACGCCACGACGTCCCAACGGCTGGCAAGTCTTCCCAATGCTGGCGTGATTCACAAGCCATTTAAGCTGGATGACTTGTTTGGCAAACTTACTGAATTCTCTTCCGACATGTAATTGTCGTACCTGAGGAAGCACCGTCTATGAACTTCAAAGTTGACGCGCAAAAGCTCATTCAAACTGCCAATCGTCTGGTAGGGCAATTTGTCGACCGGACCTCCCATTTCGAGATGTTCATGGAGTTGAACGAAGCGCTTCTCGAGGCGACCGGTAGCGAATACGGGTTCATCGCGCGGGTGTTTAGAAACGAAAAAGGGCCTTATATCAAGACCGTCGCCCTTTCCAACATTGCTTGGAACGATGAGACGCGAAAGTTGTATGCAGAAAATGCAGAACGCGGAATGATTTTTGACAATCTGGATTCGATCTTTGGTCAGGTAGTTAAAACGGGACGTTTGTACATTTCTCACAATTCGCCCAAAGATCCGCATGCCGCTGGCATTCCCCATGGGCATCCGAAACTGGATTGTTTTATGGGGCTACCGCTTGTACGCAACGAGGTTTTGATTGGCATGATTGGACTCGCCAATGGTGAAGGCTATTGCGAAGACATGGCTTCAGCGCTGAAGCCGCTGATGGATGCGACCAGTCATGTGTTGTATGCGACTGGATTGCAGCAGCCCTTGGTTCCTGAGGGTAATTACTTCTCTCAGCCCGATGAAATATTAAACAAGTTCAATTCCGGGGTGCTCACGGTCGATTCGACCGGCAACATTACAGCAGCCAATCAAGCGGCGACGGTCATTTTCGGCTACTCGCACGGGGAAGTGATCGGGATGCGACTGCAGTCGCTTATCCCGCCGACAGGCGAAAGCGAAATGTACGATCGTCAAGGTGATTTGTGTATCCACGAACATCAACTTGGCCGCCCCTTCGAAGCCACGGGGTTCAGCAAAGTCGAAAGCTACTTCCCGGTGGAGGCACTATTGGGGGAAACGGGCGATGATTCGTCGAAGCAGTACGCCGTCGTGATTCGCGATATTTCTGAAGAAAAGCAGCGAGAACGATTCAAGGACGAATTTATCTCGATGGTAAGTCATGAACTTCGCACGCCACTTACAACGGTTTACGTTGCGCTCTCTGCACTGGACAACCCGCAACATCGGCCCGAGTCAGCCACCGAGGTCAACAAAATGATCTCGATTGCAACGCGAAACTGCGAACGGCTAATGGGGTTGGTCGATGAGATTCTTGACTATGAAAAACTTAACCTGAATGAACTTGAGTTTCACTTCGAATCCGTGCCGCTAGAGAAGATCTTTGAACTGGCACGAGAAACAACACGCGTGGTCGCGGAGAGAGTCAACGTGCGTTTAGACTTTCAGGCTTGCGAAAAATCGTACAAGGTGGCGGCCGATGCCACCAGGATGTCTCAGGTGCTCATCAATCTGATTGCCAACGCGATTCGAGCCTCCAGTCCTGGGGAAGTGGTTCACGTGGGGTTCGAGCCGCGAACCGAGCAAAGATGCGTTACTCTGTCTGTGGCAGACGACGGAAAAGGAATTAGCGAGTCGTTCGTCAAGGAGGTCTTTGAGCCGTTCAAGCAGTTCGAAAATGATTCCGGAGGTGCCGGATTGGGACTCGCGATCTGCAAACGATTCGTGGAGCATCACGGAAGTCAGATCACTTGTGAATCCGAACTGGGCGTGGGGACTCGATTTCAGTTCGACTTGTTTGAGTATTGTGATCTACAGGATGAAATCGCGACTATTCAAGAAACTGAATCGACCTGTTCACAGAAGAGAGTTCTCTGGTTGGAGTCGAATAATCACCATTACCAGTTCGCTTTGGGTGAGCTTGAACAGTCCGGCGTTGAATTCTTCCGCGTAGAAAATACGCAGTTGGCAAAGCAAGCTCTTGGACAATCAAAAGTTGATTTGATCTTAATTGGTTATCCGGTGGTCTTGCAATCTTGCGTTTCGTTTGTCGAAGAAATCCGAAGTCTTCCTCAGTTCGCGAACCTGCCAATTGTGCTCTATTCAAATGGCCTATCGCAGCAAGTGGCTGTGCAGTTGGAAGAACATAAAGTCGATCATTCCATAAAAACGTCATGGAACTTGCAGGGGCTCAAAAACCGAATTGCCGAACACATGGGTTTGCGCCCGCCGAATTGAGCTTGCTGCTCTTGGTAGGTTGATGACTTCGAAATTCGTTGCTTTTCTCCTAACCACCCCGCCCGTTTGCAAAGGCTTGAGCGCGCCCAGTCCGTTCGGTCGGTCTCAGTATTTCAAACTTCTCACTGACGCAGGCGGTATGCGAGCAGTTGATTTTGTGTTGGAATGTTGGGACTTCAGTGACCAGCTTCTGTCCAATGGGAGTTGGCGTTCCTGTCGCGCTTTGTCGTCGATCCGAGCGGCGTGGCACGAAATGTTCACATAGATCCAGACTATACCGCCCGAGCCATCGGTTACGTTGAAGCAGGTCAGATCACTGGGGTGTTTGGATACAACCTAGTTGGGCATCGCTATTCTCTCAGTTTAGCGGTAAGCCGTGGGGGCGGCCTCTATTTGAAAATTCATCGACATCTTCGCCTAGAGATTGCACAAGTACTTTTCATTCATCTTTATTCAAACGCTACGCAAAACAACGTATGGACTTTCTTAATTTCTTAAAGTCCAACTTGCGGTGGCTGGCTGGCGGTTTGACACTTACGGTGTTTTCCAGTTTTGGGCAGACTTTCTTTATCAGCCTATTCAACGACAAGATTAGAGACGCGTTTGCTCTGACTGACGGTGGATTCGGCATGATCTACATGGTCGCTACACTGGCCAGCGCGGCAACGCTGGTCCAGCTTGGAAAATTGGTTGATCGATTTTCGGTCGCCGTCGTGGCCGCAGGTGTACTTCTCCTCTTGGCAGTTGCATGCGTAGGCATGGCTTGTGCTACCTCGCTGATTGGTTTGTTTTTCACTTTGTTTGCGTTGCGATTGTTTGGCCAAGGAATGCTAACGCACACAGCGCAAACTGCGATGGGGCGTTGGTATGACCAAGAGCGCGGACGCGCGGTGTCAGTCACGTCGGTTGGACACAATTTCGGCGAAGCCGTGTTGCCCGCGCTGGTACTGGTCTTTGTTGCACGCCTCGGTTGGCGAGAAGTCTGGTTCCTTGCGGCAGGAAGCCTAGTTCTGATCGCACTTCCACTGTCGTGTTGGTTGATGAATTCGAAGCGCGTTCCTGTTCACTGGGCATCAACCAAGAATCGCGTAGAGGTCAAGCAATGGACGCGCGGGGAGGTCTTGCGAGATCCATATTTCTACGGACTGCTCGTGGGGATCCTTGCTCCGGCGTTGATCGTTACTTCTTTCTACTTTCATCACAAAAACTTGCTGAACTTGAAAGGTTGGCCCGGAGAAGTTTACGCGGCCGCATTTTTCTTACTGTCGATTTCGACTGTGTTTAGCAAATTGGCTGCTGGCGCGTTGATTGATCGCTTGAGCGCGGTGCGTGTGCTGCCGCTGTTCTTGCTTCCCTTGGCCGCAGCCTGTTTTGTATTGGGGTGGGGGCAAGCAAGCGGTTGGATTTACGTGGCAGTCATTCTCATTGGGCTGGCAATGGGCTTTGCAAACTCTATCTTGGGCGCGATCTGGCCTGAGTTGTATGGAGTAACCCATTTGGGAACCATTCGCTCGGTTGCCGTAGCGGCACTAGTATTTTCGTCCGCTCTAGGGCCGGGGCTCACCGGGTGGTTGATCGACTGTAAGATCGATTTCGATCATCAGCTAGTCGCAATGGGGATCTACTGCGTGTTGGTCGCCGCGCTGATGGTTTGGTTGTCAAAGCGATTGGAAAGTCGCCAGACTTCTGTGGAGTGAGTTTGAATACACTAAAACGCATTTTTGATGTCTTTGATGCTTACGCCAAGTAGTTGCTCCGACAGCGCGTTGAGTTCTTCCCCGGAGCCCTGAATGTGAAATGTGCGCTGGACATGTTTTAGCGTTTCACCGGGAGCAAGCGCGGCGGGAGAAGAGGTTTCCAATTCGTAGAATGGCCCAAGCGGCGGTTTGCCCGGCTCTGGTGAACCGTCGTTGTAGGAATTAATTACGTCTCCCGAGTAGGGGGCTTCTTGAAACTCCCACATTGAATTCACGAAACCGTTGGGTGATTCTTGAACGTTGTAGGTCACAATGTTCAATACTTTTCCGGCTGCGTCGTAGCTACCAGCGATGCCTTTGGAACGTCGCGCGTTGATGCCGATCTTTCCGCGGCGCGTGCCGTCACCGCGAAAGAATAATGCTGATTCCTTAACACGCAGATACTCTGCCGGAACTTTACCGAAATAGGTATCGTTGACTCGTGGTCCAAGCTGGTCTGCGTCACCCGATTGGAAAGGGATGACGACGGTTGTTTTGGGAGATGGCTTGCACATGCCCAGAAACCAAATTGAGAGCAGCCCTGTCTCGAGTTTCCACGCGGTAGAGCCAGTGTTCGTGATCCGGTTGTCCGATTCATAAGCGACCATGCGGAGCCCCTTACCTAGCTGAACATCCAACAGTTGTGAAGCAACTTGTGGCTCCAGCAGCTTTACTGTGCGCTCAATGTCTGTGCTAAATTTGGTACCGCTGTGATTGACCAGTTCCGTGGCGTGTTGAAATTTGGCCGATGTGTTGGTCTGTTCCACTAGTTCATATGGTTCGGTGTCGATCGCCGGAGGAGTCGTCCAGTCAGAAAATTCGAACTTCGTTCCGGGTTTGAAGAATATGGCGTATTGCCCGCCCTCTGGCCCTAACCAGAAGCGTTCTTCGCCACCGAAGATGTAGATGTGTTCTTCAAGTTTGCCTTTCTTTTGATCGTCAGGAAGAAGTCCCTTTTCGATGACCGGTCGGTTGATCCAACCGAAACTTGGACCTTTCGCGGAATCAAAAGTACTAGTCATCACGCGCCCCTGATAATTGGATGCCACTGCGACCGCTGCGTCGCCAGCGCTTAATACGACCATCGGGGTGTGAGCTTTCATAAACGCCAAATCTTCGGCAAACGTGGCGCTGGCTGGTTTGTTTGCGACATCGAAACGCCGGATGAAGGGAAGACTTCCTTTTCGTTTTTTGGCCCGACCAATCTCAACACCCCATTCTGGCATTTCTCCCTTGCCACTGTCGGTGAATGCCTCGCGGCGGAACGTTCCAGCTGCCAATGGGCCTTTGGCGACGTTGTGTGTTTTGGAAAAATTGATCCCGTCTTCCGCATAGAGAATTGAGTTAGTTATGCTCTTTGGCCCGACGCTTCCGATCAATGCGGTGACGCCAGTGCCTTGCGGCCAAACTACGACTTCGTGGTTACCCGGAATGACCGGGTTGGCGGAGTGCTTGACGTACGGGCCTCGCGGTTGATCGGCGATCGCCACGCCCATTTTCGTTTGGCGAGGGCTCTTTCCCAGCTGCCGACCTTTGTAGTAAAGCCAATATTTTCCACCGCGCGTGATTAAGCATGCATCGTCGACCAGATGGCTATCGAAGTCATCTTCGTTGTCGCTGTTTTTTAGAATTGGCTCGGTCCCGACTCGCTGCCAAGGTCCATCAGGCGAGTCGGAAACGGCGACTCCAATTTTAGAATCTGGAACAAAGCCCTTTTGGTATTGATTGGAAGTCCCAGTATAGAGCAGCCAGTAACGTCCTTGGGCCACAAGAATGTTGGGCGTAAAAACACTCGCTCCTTCCCAAGTGCCGGTTGCTCCTTTGTCAAGTGCCATGCCTTTTTCGGTCCAGTCGCGGCCATCAGTTGAAGTCGCATACCAAACGGTGGCGTCATACCCTGATGAGATTTTCCCCTTCGAATACCACAGGTAATATAAATCGCCAACCTTGATGACATCGCTTGGGTCGCGGCGCATCACACCGTCTTCATCACCAATGCCGGCTAATTCCGAGTGAGAAAAGGTGATCGTTTCGTAACCGGAATTTTGGGCGTGAACCGTGAAGGACACTAGAGCAATGGCCGCAGCCAACAGAACTTTATGCATTTGGGTTTCCGATTAATTTTGGGCGGTTGCTTTTGGCATTTTCGCCGAAACACGTTTGAGCCAACCGTTAAGTTTTTCGTGGAGCTTGTTTGCCAGCTCTTGATTGGTTTCGATGACGTTGCTTTTCTCAAGGGGATCGTCCTTAAGATTGTATAACGCATCTTCGATCAATCCGTAGCCATGATAGTATTTCCAATCTCCAGCGAGAACAGTGCCTCCCATGTAGTGACTGACCTCAACTCGATTGTGGGGATAGTGCCAATAGAGCGCGTCGCGATTCAGTTTATCTGTCCCGCGAAAAAGCGGTTTCAAATCCAATCCTTCCAGCTGTTCTAACTACGCCGTCGAACCTCCTGCCGCGTGTACGAAAGTTGGAAAGAAATCCATACTTGCCACTGGCTGGTCGCAGGTTGTGCCCGGCTTAATCACGTTTGGCCAACTGACCACCATCGGGACTCGAAGCCCGCCTTCGAGTAGTGAGTAGTGAGCCTTTTTTGTCGGCGAGCCAACTGGTTGGAAGGTGGCCGCCGTTGTCTGAATAGAAGACCAGCATTGTATTGTCGCGTGTTTGGGTTGCCTCGAGTACGTCGATTACTTTTCCAACAAGATTGTCTAAACTCTCGATCATCGCTTCAAATTTGTTGCCGCCGTTCTTTTGGACAAGTTT
>CAYTPS010000146.1:6933-11124 GCA_964439245.1 uncultured Pirellulaceae bacterium
GAGTAGGGCCATAACGTCAAATGAAACGGCTGTTCGTGGTGAGACTTGATAAATGAAACGGCTTCGTCTCCCAATCGGTCGGTCAGATACTCGCCTTTTTTGCGGTTGCTGATGGTTTCGTTGCGATAGGGATCAAACCATGATCGAGGTTGGCCGTAAGCGCATCCGCCGATGTTTGTGTCGAAGCCGTAATGCTCAGGATGCCAATCCTTGTTGATGATTCCGGTGTTCGATTTTATCGAACCTTCGCCCGCCAAATGCCACTTGCCTATAAAGCCGGTAGCGTATCCCAGTTTCTTTAGCTCGCGCGCGTAACTCGGACTCTCAAGGGGCAGGTGTGTCAACGATTCGGCGCCTTCGGGACTGCCTTCGGGTCCCTTGCGTTCATTTCCGGCTTTGCCCGGAACGTGTGTGGTGATTCCAATTTGTGCCGGAGACATTCCAGTAATGCAGGCGGCACGTGTCGGGGAACAAACCGAGGCTGCTGCGTACGCTCGAGAAAATACCAGGCAAGCCTTTGTAGGTTGGGTGTGTTGATGTCCGGGTTGCTGCCGTCGTAGTCAACCCAGCCCGCGCCGAGATCGTCGGCCATGATGAAAACGATGTTGGGGTTCGTGTTCGACTGATTCTTAACAGGGGCAGAGGCTGTCGGTTCGTCCCCGATGATCTCACCGCAAGCGGTCGAAGAAAGTAATGACAAAAGCGCACACAAGCAAAACGCAGCGCGAAGCAAAAGAGCCGGGGTTGGACGCATAATCGGTGCTGTTGGCTTAGAAAGAAACGCATCGGATCCTGAATGGAGGGGCCTATGGTACCACCCTTAGAAGCCAAGTTCTAGCTTTGCATTTTTGGGCCAGCAGAATACCCCCGAAATGCCGTCGCCTAAATTCGACAAGATCAGTCAGCCGCCTCTCTCACCGTGAACGAGTCGACTGCTAATGAACCTACAGGGGAAATGCATTGGGGGCAGAATCCGTGGACCCTGACCCCATGAATGCAGTTAAAACATTTGTTACAGATTGATCAACTTTTCGATGAACGGTGGGATATCGCCGAAGTCGACGAACCCACTGTCATCAAAATCGGCTTCGGGTTGGTATCCATTACTGGCAAGAACGGCAATGAATGCCGAGATGTCATCGAAGTTGACTGCTCCGCTTAAGTCGACATCCCCATAAAGCGTCGTTGTGACAAAAGCGGAGGTGATGCTCAACGACACCGGAGGTCCGCTCAGATCAGAAAAAGAAACCACCAATCCATCCGGTTCATCCAAAGCCCAAAAGCCGGTTTGCATAGGGACCACCTGCGGATCGACAATCAGTGAATCAGACTCATACGGAACGCCATCATCTCTGAAAAGTACGATGCCCGAATCGTTGATCCCCGGAGCGTCAAAGATAATCCCTCCGCCGGGGTTTTCTTTGTAGACAACGACGTCTCCACCTGTGAAGTCGACCATTGAGCTATAGCCACCTAAAAATTTAACCGAGCTCGAAATAATCGCCCCAGCGTACTCGCCCCTTAATGGCGACGGATCACTGTCTACGACCGACTCGTCAACTACAAAAGTGGCGGTGTAGGGTTCGTCGAAGCCAACTTGCAAAGAAAGTCCATCACCATTGCCAAGGTTGTTCGCGATACCAGAAAACGCGTAAGTGACTTGAGCCGTAGCTTGATTTGACAGCGAGAAAGACAAGCTGCCCGCCATGCAAGCCATGAAGCAGCAGACAATCGAAGTCGAGCTAAATTTACTTCTCACAATAACACCAGTCCTTTTTATTGAGTACAAGAGATAAGAGTACAAGAGACGAGGACCCGCAACCTATCAGACTTTTAGTAGCGGTACAAGAAAAATCACAGCCGAGCCGTTGCTGCGGGCCGCTGTGGAGTCAAAACCCTTTGCCGCTGTACTTGTTTCGTGCAGTAGCCACGGAAGTGGCGAGATTTATCCTCTGTAAAACTCTCGCGTTCAACTTTTCTAGACTGAGCGAAGCGTTTGGCGTTCCTGCAGGCAGAACGAGCGAAATGCTGCGTTTCGAAGCCGTCTACAGTAGTGTCAACGTACTTATTGGGTTTGTCGTAGCAGTTCGAGCGCGTTACCTGCACCAGTTTGTTCCAAAAACACAGCAGCGATTTTACTTTGGACTTCTTTGTCATGCTTCTCGTCGATACCAATGCCAACCTCTTCTCAGTTACCATCTTCGAAAAAGTCGTTTTCACACCAGTGACATGTCTACTTGCCATGTGCTCTTGCAGAACTATTAAAGCACCCGAATTAGACCGGGTATAAAGAGAAGAGTATAATTTCCCACCCAGTAAGTCCACGATGGACGGTTGGAAGATAGGCCGAAGTTCGACTCAGTATCGTGTGGAGATCCGAATCATCAGCGCGTTTTCCAGTGGCACTTCGACCGATTCGTCTTCAAATTCCAAATCGCGCGAGAAAGCATAACCTGCCTCTACGTTGAACTTGCGTCCGGGCACGTAGGGACGGTTTGTTGGTGCCGAGGGACGAGATTGCCAGCCGACGACAACCCGAACGTCGCTGTAGGTCAACGTGTCGTCCCCCAAAGTCGGTCGCTCATAGCCCCAAGTGTTTCCGTTGATGTCCGCGCCTAGATAAGCCCATTGCTGTCGTTGTCCGTCGTCAGCCAGCAAAAAGTTGACTTTGGGATTGGGCAGAATCAAATCGACGCGTGTTCCCGGCTGCGGCAACCAAACGGCTCCCAGTGCAGGTACAACCGGAATGTCACTTCTCCCAAGCGCGATCGCGCCAAAGGTCCAACTTAACTGTTGGTTCTTCTGGTAGATCGCAAATATACCTCCGTTAAACCGCCACGAGTCGCTTGAGGTATTTTCATTGTCGGTTGCGTAGTCCATGCCAATCATCGCGCGCGTCATCCAACGCTCGTTGAATCGCTTGATCCACGAAAGCCCCGCCGAGTATTCATAAAGATCGTTCGGTAGCTCCAGCGAATCCGGCGCCCGCAGATCAGTAAACGCGACACCGATACTGACAATCGGTGGCGGCGATCCAGATCCGATCAATAGCGGAAGCTTCAAAGTTGCTGAATGAGTCGCAACTTCGACATCAGAATCGGTCAGCCATTGGGATTCGAGACTAATGGGAACACCAGTCGGCCGCCCAGATGAGGACTCAGTCGCCGAATCCTGAGTCATCGCTGACACGTCCGCGCTCGTAATCATGCAAACGAAAAACACCGCCAAGAGAATCGACGTTGCGGCTGATGATTGTTGGGGAATGAAAGCCATCTGGCACCTAGAGTTCGCATCCATGCGTACGGGGATACCGAAATCGGTGCCGAACCGCAACTCAGAAGCTGCCAATTTATTCTTTTCTATTGGTAGCCATTAGAAAAAATGCCTATTCGCCACGAACTGACTTTGGTGCGGGACGGCGCGATAGGACAGAGGTCGCTCCTCTGGAATTTTTTGCTCAACGAAGTCGATGACGATTTCGGCGGTGGCCGGCGATAGATGCTCGTCGGCTTGGAAACGACCAGTAGCCACAAGAAGATTACCGCACGGACTCAAAGGTTCAATGTAGGGAAATCCATCAAAAGGTCCCCGGGGGCAGGCAAAGCGCCAACGTTTGGGCCAACGAATTGTGTCGATTGAGAATCGTCCGTGCTATGAGTCCCATCGCAGGAGTTGTCGCTGCGGTGCTTTTGCCCACACCGCTCTAAAAGGAGCGAACGATGCTTGAACTACGGAAATTTTTACCAAGGCTAGGTCACGCTGCTGAACAGGAAAGAGGTCTGGCATAAAAACATGTTGTGCGACGCTTGTGCGCTGGCACGGTGTCAAACTGTGCCTAGTTATCCACTTCTGTTTTCTCTTTGCTAGTTACCCAACTGGCGACGGCAGTATTGATGACACCCATCACCACTCCAAAAACGCACCCGTCAAGGAATCGTGGTTCGTCCTTCCTAATCAGGTTCGAGCAGATCATGATAAGAGTGGCAACAATCGCGCTGATAATGAATGCGAGAGGTTTCGATACTTTCATAGAGTCTTTAACTAAAAGTTGAGCGAGAGATGACGTTAGGGGTGTACAACGGAGGTTTCTTTGTGACACCGCCCTAAACGAAGCGAGCGATGCCTGAACTACGAAAGATTGAACTAAACCGCTTCGCGGTAGTCAAGAAAGTTTAGCCAATTGTTGGAGTT
>CAYTPS010000147.1:0-11086 GCA_964439245.1 uncultured Pirellulaceae bacterium
TCGCACTTGATCTGCTGCGCTCAAGCGCATCAGATCAAACTTCAAAAATGGACAGTGACTGATCCATGCGAAACTGCTGATCGTAGATTCCATGTTTGGCGCGTTTGCCAGCCGAGATTACCATGCAAACTTCTGCGGACCGCGGTAGGCCGAGTAGCTTTTGAACTCTGCGCTCATCCATGCCTTCCATCGGACAGCTGTCGTATCCGAACGCTCGGAACGAGAGCATCAGATTCTCACACGCCAGTGCGGTAGATTTATGAGCCCAAACACGCATGTCTGCCTTGCTGGCTGGTCCGCGGGGAACGATTCGAAAAAGGCCCATGTCGGCAATCAACAACTTTTTCAGCGGGCCAAAAATGTAAAATGGACCATGTCCGTAGGCCAACGGAACAATCTTCCTGTGGTAGTGCAGCTTTGCCTCGGGCAAATTGACTTCGTCGGATTCCAGATGAGCCAAAATCATCTTTGAATTTCGTTTCCAAGTGTCCAGTCTAGCCACACAGACGATCAGTTCTTGTGCCGTCTTTGCCGCAGGCTGCCCTAGACAGAGTTTGACCAGCTCTTCCTTTTTGCTTGGGTTGCGCACCCAGTAGAATTCCCAGCATTGCAAGTTGGAGGAATTTGGGGCGAGCGTGGCAAGCTCCAAACATTTTCGCACGACAGATTCGGGGATCTGTTTATCCGAATAGATGCGCGTGCTTCGCCTCGAACGCACTACTTTTTCAAATTCATCGGCGTTGGTTTTGATGGCTGTTTCGACATACTTGACGTCCGGGACTTTTTCAAAAATGCTTTCTTTTGGCTCTTGCGGCGTTTTCATAACTGGGGCTCTGTCCACTGGTCGCTGGATAAATCCACTTTGGAACGGTTAATCCTGCCCGGGAGTTGCCAAAGCGCTGAGCAGCAAATTTATCAAGAGACGAATGGCTCTCGATGCTCGTAGCCATCAGCCTACGGGAGGATCGTATCAGTTTTCCGCAGCGCAGTAGCTGCTCCATTGATTACGTAATACTAGTACAAGCCTGTTTCCCATGACTTTTGTTGGGACGTTGAAGGTGGTGTTGCAGGCACGCTGTTTTGCAGGTTGGGAGTTCCAAACGGAGCAATGTATGGAATCTCCGGGAGATTGGCGATTCGTGCGGGCGGCGCTTCTTCCAGGACCGATTTCGGTTGCTCTTCTTTGATGGAGACCTCTTCATCAGGCAAGGTTGACTGAATCGGCAACTGAGGAACCGTCTCCAATTCAATCTCCTTTGACGACACTTGTACAGGCTCAGGTCCAACCGAAGCAAAGTGAACCTCCGGTAGGTCTACTTCTTCGATGGCAACGTTGCCGTTTTTTGGCAACTCAAATGCATCTAGGACCGGTTTGGTCGTCAAAAATGAGTCTTGTCTTTGAAAACTCAGCCAAGCGGCGCGGTCTTGTTGGCGAAGCGCGTATGTTTCCTCCAAGTTTGAGTGCTCGTTGGCGTCAGTTCGTTCGGATACATCCTCGGTTTCTTCCGAGCGCGACGATTGACTTTGATTGTCGATTTTTAGAACCGCTGGCCTCACCACAGATGGAGGTAAAACAGAATCGGAGACGGCAAATAAATTTTGGACTGTTTGCAATAGCGGAGCTGGTTCATGAGCCGGTTCGGTATTCGCGTGTTTGCTCAGCGGCGAGAATGGGGAACTTGTGGCCCAAACTGTCATCGTGGCCACTAAACTCACCGACAACAGGAGATTCGTCGCTCTAGAAAACGTTCTTCGTGCGGATCGACGCATCGAAAATTGGTGTTTTGAATTTTGGGGCATCATGAGATTCAGTGCTCTTTAGGACAGAATTGGTGCATACGACCAAGCCGATACCTACCTTATCGTGCCGGTTATCCGGTCTAGGTGAGCGATGAGAACACCAATGACGGGTGCCAGCACGTCTGAAATCACCCCAGCTGGGAAGCTGTACCGGTTGCGGCGAATTTACCAATCACTGAGGCGGCACTTCGTCTGTGGCTGGTTGTCGAATGAAGTGGGCTAATAGCGCCGGCAAGAAGACCAAATCCGCAAACAACGCGGCTGTAAGAGTGATTGCTCCCATTGATGCAAACATAAAGTGGTCTCTGGAGTCACTGAAAAGCACAGTAGAAAATCCGGTCACCAGCACAATGGTCGTCATTATTAACGCAGTGCCCACTGAAGAAAAAGCATTACAGATCGCTTCGGAGGTATTGCCGTGCTCACTTCGCTCCTCTTCGTAACGTGTCAGAAAGTGAATCGTATCGTCCACCGCGATGCCGAGGCACACCGTGAAGGCACAGACGGTCACGATCTCAAGGGCTTGCCCTGTAAACACAAGGTAGCCTCCAGCTACCGCCAAGGGGAACAGATTGGGGACAAGCGATATCAACCCAATGCGTAGTGACCGATAGACCAACGACAACACGATGAAAATGATCACTGTTGCGGTTCCCAAGCTGGCTGCTAGATCAACAACGATTTGGTAAAGATCCTTCCACCGGTAGATTGCTGGGCCAGTCAGATGCAGCCGATAGTCGGGATTGCGTTTCTCGATTTCCTGAAGCCCAGTCTCAATCCGCTGGAAAACGGAACCGTACCTCGAGATTCCAAGATCCTGTACACGAAAAGTAATTTCCGCTTTTTGTTCGTAAGGTCGATAGAATGTTTGCTTTAGAGACGGCGGCAATAGCTCCAGCAACGAACTACGCGCGACGGTATCACCTTGGCCAGGCATGGAGTCAATCATTTCAACGATCGACAAGGGGTATCCGATCAGAGGTTCATTGCGTAGAAGATCGTTGGCCTCCTTGATCACCGCCACGCGCTCAGCCGTCATTTCATCGCCGCTGCGAGGTATTTGTTCATCGTCCGGTTTGTCGTGGTCCCAACTGATCATCACCTTGGATTGCTCTAGTCCGCCTAGCGCTTTATCTAGTTTGGCGAACGCTATTGCAGCCTCACTTGAGGCCGGCATGCTGTTTGAAATTCGTTCGTCGGGACGCAGTGTTAGCGAAATTCCAACCAGCAATACGGTTGCAACAATTGCAGCGAAACTTATCCATTTTTTACGAGGCAACACCCAGAGCACGATGTTAGAAATGCGACCTAGGTTTTGATCGATGAGACTTTTCTCTATCCCCAAGTGAATATTCTTTCCCATCCACGAACTACATGCCAGCGGGATTACAGTCACCACTGCCACAAAACACAACAGCACACCGATTACGCAACAGACGCCAAATTGCTGAATGTACTCGTGATCGGCCAGCACTAGCGACCCGAACCCAATTGCGGTCGTCAAAGATGTCAACGCACATGCCAGTCCAACTTGAGACAGCGCTGTGCGCGATGATTCCAAGGTAGACAATCCGCTTGCTCGCAGCTTGCGAGTTGTCACCATTAGGTGAACGCCATCGGTAAGCCCGACCAAACTAACGAGGACCGGCAGAATAACCTCCATGAAAGGGTTGTTTTCGTATCCCAAATAATTGCAGTATCCCAACGTCCAGAACACGCCCATGATCGGCGCCAGTGCGACGATCAGCACGGACATAAACCCGCGAAATAGAATGAGACTCATCACGGCGATCATGCCATATCCGATCGCTTGGAACCAAAACTGGTTCGCATCGTGAGATTTGATCGCAGTCAACCACATCGGCGTCCCACCGGTGACTGAGAAATCCATTTTCACATCCGGGTAAGCGGCAGCCGCTTCTTCGGCGGCCATCCTCAACCCGGAGATCGCCTGTTCGTCGCTTTCCATAAACAGCCGATCGTAATTCACCATGAATACCAGCGTCTTCATGTCCTCCGACATCATGACGCCCTTGATAAACGGATTTTTCAGGGCTTTGGCGCGAGCAGCGTCGAACTTCTGTTGTGAGGCTTCCTTGTGTGGGAGAAGTGGTTCTGGTAACCCAAAGATGTTCATCGTCGGTATCTCGTCCATCCACTGAACGCTTCTGATGAAATCTTTGGCCTCGAGTTGTTGCTCAACATGGCGAAGCGCTGCGGAACCTCGAGGCGAAAACGCTCCTTCCATTTCAATGACCAGAACGGCATCAGAGAGGAAAGTTTGACGATCTACCTGTTGTCCGTCACTTGGATTGCCCGCCTCAAGTTCTTTCTGGTTGGTCGATTCGGTGGAGGAATCCTCGGCGACCGTTTCGCTTTTTGCGAAGTACTGTCGCACTGAGTCGGGGCTAAGATGGCCTACGACGGCTCCGGCGGTAACAACCAAGATCACAGCCATCGTCAGCCAACGACGTGTGGCGATCCAAGAAGTAAAAAAGTCGAATCGTTGGGACACAGAAGGGCTATTCAAACAGCGTGGACTGGAAAATGGACGACCCGGCCGGTGCCGTGGCCAGTATGAAATCTTAACCGAAGTTGCCGTCGCGATCAGCGCCTATCGGAATCTTCCAACTTGACCAAAAATAGATCAACGAGCCATTTGGCCGACGATACCTTTTCCAGATCGTATCGAAGCTCTCCTTTGCCGGGGGTTCCATAAGCCGTCAAATCAAGAATCCGATAGCGCTGATCAGCATCCACTTTCACCAAGGCCGTGTATAACAGCGATGGCTGACCGAGATCAGCGTCCTGCCAATTCTCATCTGCATCACCAGGAGCATTGATCTCTACGCACACGACAAACTTCTTTTCTTCACCTGCGACTAGATACGGATCAAGAGCAAAGCTATGTGTGTCCGTTGCTCCAGTCGTGGCGTCTGCCTCGCCACTCCCATCGACTCCGGAGATCAACGTGTATCGATTTCTCCAAATTGGCAGAATATGGTCACGCCGAACCAGCGATCCATTCCAGTCCGTCTTCTCGACGAAAGCCAGACTTTCATCAAGATACAACGTCTCAATCATCGTCCCGTTGGTGGTCTCGACCCACACCGCCATACTCGGCAAAGGCGAAATGCCATCGCGAAAGCTCAAGCGAACCGATAAAGGCCGCGCGGTTTTACTCTTCGAATCACGCACGATCAGTTTCGAACGTGTGTCGGTATGTTTGAATCCTGTCAGCGAGGAAGACCTTACGATGGTTGCGCTGTTTCGTGCTTCGTAAGTCTGTTCCATCACCCATGACGCGGGGGGAAGAGCAAGTAAAGCTGTTGCCAATAAGATCGCAGCCCCACCGATGACTGACGTTAATCGTCCACTAGATAGCGGCGACTTTTTCCGCCTGTCGATTTGAGAGCGGAAGTACGGTAATCTTCCTGCCATATGCAGAACAACCAACACGATCATGCCCATTCCGGCAACGATGTGGACGCGCGTTGTCGTTGTTGAAAACGGAAGTGCGAAAGACATTATGCCGGTTACCGACATTGCGATAAATGCAAACAGCAATCCGAAATTTACAATGTGCCGCATCAGTGGTTGTTCTTTTTCTTTTTCTTCTGTTTGTTTTTTTTGTGCTTTCTCTCTTGCGGCGGATTCCCAATCAATTCGTTCTTGCCAAATCCAATCAAGTCCCGCAGTTCCGAAATATATCTCGTACCGACCTCGCGCGGTACTGTGTCGTGTTCCTTGCACAGGGACGCCGCGTAACCTGTCGCAATACCCATTTGAGCACACGTGTTCATCACGCGCGGACCGGCAAGACCGATGTGAGTACAACTGAAACAACGCCCCGCCATCATTAGATTGCTGATGTCTTTTGAATAGAGCGACCTAAATGGAATAAAGTAATCGCCGAGCGTTTTGTAGAACAAAGCTTCCGAGAGAAAGTCAACGGGTTCGCCTGTTTGCTTTCGTTGGTAATGCGAATCTATCGCACGGCGTTCTACAACAACTGAATCGTCAAACTCGCGGCGTTCGGCCGCATCTTTCATCGAATAGATGTGATCGCCAACAATACGCCGCGACTCACGCTTACCGCCGATATAGGACACCCATTTCAAACGCCACGTCGCATTCTTGGGATCCTCTTTTGCATTTGCGAACGATCCGAAGATAGCCCGCAACGCATGATCGCGAATCTGCTCCGCGTCCTCGATTTGGTCTAGATCGTTGTTCGAATATTCCCAGTACCATTCGCCTGCGGTTGCCGAATGCTCTTTTGCGACAGGCTTCGTCCAAGGAACCTCGGGAAATACCTCGCGCTCGGTTGTTTGTTCAGCGTTCCACAAAACGGACGTTCCCATCACGCGCTGATCAGGCTCGTCGGGACTCCACAGATCACCATGCTTCTCCCATTTTTCGTCGAACTCGGTATTGGCCTCGCGCCCAGTGCGGAACTCGGCGCCTGCCCAAAATCCAAGCCATCCATCACCGGTCGCATCAATAAATGTTGGGGCTGAAAAACGCGTGATGATGCCTGTTTTTGCATTGCGTGCCTCAACACTGACGATTTTGTCACCACGTTTCTCAAGTCCGCAAGCGATGTGTCCGGCAAACAGATCAGCGCCCGAAGAGGCCATCGTCGCTTCGCGTTTCTGCTGATCAATTTTGGCCAGCGCGTCCCCATTAGGATATGTTTCGGTGTCGATGTGTTTGAGAATGTCATTCCCGTAGCCGTGAATCCCCAGCGTGTGAACGCGGATCTCTTCGCTTGCGTTGCCACCGAATACCGGTCGGTCTTGGATCAGAGCTACTTTCAGCCCTTTTCTCCGCGCGGCCAATGCCGCCCCACAACCTGACATGCCGCCGCCGACAATCACAACATCAAACGCCAATTCCTCGATGGCAAGTTCTGCGCGGCCCGACACGGTATCTTTCCAATCCGAAAGATTAGCCATGTCGTCATTGGGAAGAACAGGATTGGCTTCCTGCGAGAGATAAATCGCGTCGCAGCGTCCTTCGAATCCGGTCAAATCTTGTAAAGCCAGCTCTACCTTTCCGGGATTGTCGATCGTCACCGTCCCGCCAGATTCCCAATGCCACTGTTCTGATCCCTGACCAAATTCTGGCTCCAACGCTTTTCCAGCAACAAGAACTTTGAATCGACCGGGCGACTTCCAATCTCCTTTGCACCAATCACGATTTCTTACCCATACGTGCCAGGTCCCCGCCGCGGGAATAGTAATTTGGGTGGTGGCGTTAGCGACTGGCTGCCCCATACCGTGAGCCAATAAATAACAACCGCCCATTTGGAGGTAGTGTTGGGTATCCAGTTTCCATCCTCCCAACTCGTCAAAATTGGATGTCTCCACGAGAACGCCGGCAGACACCTTCGGTGCTTTGTTGGCCATCAAATAGCCGGGGGCCAAAGCGGACGTTACACCAACACCTCCAATAACTCGCAAGAAGCGTCGTCGGTCGGTAAGCTGAGGAGGATGAGAATTCATTCGCGCGATTCCTGATTGAACATCTAATTACGGGCAGTTTGGCGTGGCATTACCACGATACCATCCGGTTTAGGGAACCGACAAGCTCGAAAAAAGTTCTGCCCCATTTTCGTCCCCAGCGAAAGAATGCCTCGAGTAAAAAGAAATCCCTGCAGACCACTTGGAGGAGTGGAGTAAAACGTGACGCGTGATATCATTTAGTTCGGACACAGGATCGTGTTGGGCGATCGCTGCCAAGTCGAAATGCATCCAAACCACACAAGAGTAAGGTCTTTCTAAATGCTTTCTCAAAACAAGCAGTGCTTTCACCGTCTTCAGTCATTCGCAACGATCGCCTGTGCGACGTTAGTTGCCGTGGTCGCAGGTTGTGACGCAGCAAAAGAAGCGGCTGAAGGTGAAGCGGGCGGTGGCAGTGGTTCTTCAACAACCGGCCAGCGCCAGTTTGTAACGATTGGAACTGCGCCCGCAGGCGGCGCCTTCGCTCCTGTCGGAAACGCGATCGCCAATGTGGTCGACAGTAACAAAGGCGAACTTAACTGGGTGGTGTCACCTCAGGGAACCAAGGGGACTCAAGAGAATATCCGCAAGCTGGAATCAAGCGAAGTTGAATTTGCGATGGCCAATGCCGCAATATCTTATTTTGCAACTAAGGGTGAAGGAGCGTGGAAGAAGCCGTATGAAGTACGTGCCGTTGCAACATTGGCGCCTAATGTTGGTGTCTTCGTTACGACCAAAAGCAGCGGAATCAAAACCGTGGCAGACCTAAAGGGCAAACGGGTTGTCTTGGGACCAGCTGGTGCTGGATTTGACTATTTCTTGAAACCACTGCTTTCGGTACATGGTGTTTCCTATGAAGACCTTACGGTGCTCAACGGCAATTACTTTTCGGCCGGTGACATGATCGCTGATGGCAAAGCTGACGCGGCATTTATGGGCGGCGCGATTCCTATTCCAGCTGTGACGCAACTGTGCGCATCTCAAGACGTCGTGTTTGTTAAACTGGCCGACGACGCGGCCGACCAACTGAAAGAGTATCCGTTTTACTTTCCGGTGACGGTTAAGGCGGATGCCTACAGCGATCTAGATGAAGACCTTACAGGGATCAATGTTGGTAATATGCACTTGCTCACACATGCCAACGTTGACGAGGACGTTGTCTACAACCTGACGAAATTGATGTACGAGAATCGAGATCAGATCGCGGAGAAGCATCCTGCCGGCAAAGCGATTAATCCAAAGAACGTCGTGCGTGATACAGGAACGCCGTTTCATTCAGGAGCGATAAAGTTCTATAAAGAAGCGGGCATCTGGCCAAGCGGAGAAGGCGAGTGAGGGGCTCAAATACTCGTCTCTACGACATCCTCGCGGTTGTCTTGTCGCTGTTCGTTCTTGCGGCGGTTAACTTCAATCTTTTCGACCAGCAACCCAACCTTGCCTTATTCGGTATGCTGGGACTGGTGCTTGTCTTTCTCCGCCTGCCCCTTTTCAAGTGCTGTCCGAATAATCTACCATCGCGCATCGCCAATGCCGTGCTAATCTGCGCTACGATCGTGGTCTTCAGTTATATCTTCGTTCAAAGCGAAAGACTGTTCGAGCGTTTTTGGATCGACGGCACGCTTCTGGGGGACCGGGCCGGCAACGAGAAGTTAGCCGATTACATCATTGCCGGCGTTGGTTTGGTTCTGGTCCTTGAGGCGACGCGCCGAGCCATCGGTTGGACGTTGCCGATCCTTTGTTTGGTCTTCATCGCCTACGCTTTGTACGGTCAAAACATGCCGGACTGGTTGTTTCCCCATCGAGGCGCCAGTTGGCAACAGATCGCACAGAAGACTTTTTTGCAATCTGGCGGCGTGTTCGGAATCGCGTTGCGGGTGATGTTCATGTACGTATTTCTATTCGTACTCTTTGGGACATTGTTAGAACAAACAGGAGCGACAGGCTACGTAATCAAGTTTGCTCGGCGAATGTTCAAAGACAGTTCGGGCGGGCCCGCCAAGGTCGCTGTCGTTAGTAGTGGTTTGATGGGGTCACTCTCTGGCAGTGCGGTGGCCAACACGGCAACGACTGGAACCTTTACGATTCCACTGATGAAGAGTGCTGGATTCAGTTCGGAGTCAGCCGGAGGCGTTGAAGCGGCGGCCAGTTCAGGCGGAGCATTGATGCCGCCGATCATGGGAGCCGGCGCCTATATGATGCTGGAGATGGTAGAGCCTGCGGTAACCTACGTGGAAATCATAAAGGCAGCCTTGATTCCGGCAATTTTGTATTACACGGCATTGCTGCTGACCGTCCATTTTCATGCGAAAAGGATTGGCGCCGTTGCTGAGACGCAAATTGACGATGGCGAGCCCACGTCTGTCTATCAGGGGGTGGTATTTTTTGGTTCGTTTGTGATCCTGATCGCGATGTTGATATCAGGCTTCACGCCTTTCAGGGCGGTCAGTGTCAGTCTGATTGGAATCGTGATCCTCAGTCTGTTTAGCAAATTTACCCGCTTAGATCCCACGAAAATCCTGAGTGCATTTGCTGGTGCTGCTAAAGGTGGCATGGCTTTGATCGTCGCGGCTTCATGC
Organism: uncultured Pirellulaceae bacterium; assembly: GCA_964439245.1. Classification (GTDB taxonomy): domain Bacteria; phylum Planctomycetota; class Planctomycetia; order Pirellulales; family Pirellulaceae; genus Mariniblastus. The sequence continues at coordinate 9,881 of CAYTPS010000147.1, forward strand.
GTTGGGATTATCCTTGGGATCGTTGATATGACCGGTCTGGGCGCGGCGCTGCCGGCGAAAGTTCAGGCGTTCGCTAACGAAAGCGCGATCCTTGCGCTGGTGTTGCTGATGGTATCCACCATCATTCTTGGAATGGGTCTGCCATCGGCCGTTTGCTATCTGCTGATGGCGATTCTCGTGGGTTCAGTATTAGATACCCTCGACACCCCACCGCTTGCCGCTCATCTTTTCATTTTTTACTTCGGCATGATGTCGATGGTTACTCCTCCGGTTGCTTTGGCTGCTTACGCCGCCGCCGCGATCTCTAAGGGAGAGGTGATGCGTACGGCCTTTTCAGCGTTCCGTTTTGCGTTAGTCGGTTTTGCGTTGCCGTTTGCTTTTGTGCTAAAGCCCGAACTGTTGATGTTGACCAAAGAGAATGAGACCGCTGGTCCGCTGATGATAGCCGCGACGGTCTGCATTACGCTCGTTGCGATCTGGGGGTTGAGCGCATCGATCGCGGGCTACGCCTCGAAACGGATTGGTTTTCTCGCGCGTGGTGTTTTGCTGCTGTTGAGCCTGATCATATTCTTCACGCGCTGGCAAGACGTGCAAATAGCGGCTCAATTGGTTGCCGCTGCGGGGGTTGTCGCGATGCTGATTTGGAGTGCGAGATCAAAGAAAGCGATTACGTGAGCCAAACTAGTGATCCGTCAGAGCTGAATTGACGAGTGACATGTTTACGCTTGCGTAAACATGCTCGCGCAAGCGTGAAGTACGGCACCCATCTTACTATTCATTTCAGGTTTGAAGGACCACTAGCTTGGATGACTCTCCGAGTCTTAGTATGCCGTCAAAGAACTACTCGGAGAGTCAACAATGCTGTTTTAGATGGTGCAGGGCTAGAGACTCTTCAGATGTTTAATGCTTTGCCCAATACTGTCTATCGGATTTGGTGACTGGGCCTGTTCAACGTGGCAGTTCACAGCACCGATTTCCTTGGCCAGTTTCATCACGGCGGCCATATCGATTGTGCCGTTGCCACACTCTTTGAATGCGTCCTTTGGAACCTTGCCTTCGTCGTAAATTACGGCGGTCCCTTCCTTGAGATCTTTTAGATGGACTTGCGATACTCTGCCATTGAGCTTCTTCATCGTTTCCAACGGATCCCATCCGCCAATCTTCGCCCAAAAAACATCGAACTCAAATTTCACCAAGTCGTTATCT
>CAYTPS010000148.1:0-11066 GCA_964439245.1 uncultured Pirellulaceae bacterium
ACGCAAGCCGAGATCGTCGCCATCATGGGCGACAACGGCTTCGACAGTGAGACGGTCGCGATCACTGTTGACGCAGTCAACGACGCTGCTGTTGTTGGGACGAACACGGGCATCACCATCCCGGAAGGTGGCTCGGGAACCATCACGAACCTGATGCTCAATGAGGCCGACCCTGATGACTCGGGCGCTGGCGTGACTTATTTGTTACGAGGCGACTTTCATCAGGGGGCTGTGAAGCTCAACGGGACGGCGCTCGAAATGGGTGACACGTTCACGCAAGCCGATGTTGATGCGGGACTGGTCACGGTGCACAGCAGCGGCGCTCAGGACGGAATCGAGCCGATACGATTAACGATCAACGATGGTGGCGAAGACGGAGCTACCGGTACCGACTTCAACTTCTTCGTTACGATTACAGACACGAACGACGCACCGGTCGCGGCAGATGATCCCGCGGGAACCATCACCGACCTGGCAAGCGACTCCGATACGATTGGTTTTTACCGGCTTGGCGAATCCGCAGGGGCGACGGCTGTCGACGAAGCCGGAAACAACGACGGCACGTACAACAACGTGACGCTTGGGGCTACGGGAGTTGCCGGCGGAAACACGGCGGCTGATTTCGATGGCAGTAGCAGCTATGTCGATTTGGGTAACCTAGACGTGGCGGGCAGCGGGATCACGATGGCGGCTTGGATAAACGCTGATAGTTTTGGAAGTGGTGATGGACGAATCTTCGCCAAGTCAGACGGATCATTTAACCAAGACCATACGTTCATGCTCAGCACGTATGACGCGGGTGGCAACAATTATTTGCGTTTGCGTTTGTCGGCTGGTGGGTACACCGAAGCGTTGATCGCGAATAATGCGACGTCGATGACCGCTGGCAATTGGTATCACGTTGCTGCAACGTACGATGCAGCAACCGGCGACATGGCGATCTATCTCAATGGCGAACAAATTGAATTCGCCAATCACTCCGTCGGCGGAGCGGTCGACCAAGACCCGACTCAGAATGTTTGGATCGGTGGAAACCCAGTTGGTGCGAACTTCTTTGATGGCCGCATCGACGAAGCCTTGTTGTCGCAAAGGGCTTTGTCGGCCAGCGAGATTGCTGCACTGGCTGAACTTGCACCGCCAGACTACTCGGTCACGGAAAGTGCGACTCTTTCCGTGAATGCTGCCAATGGCGTGCTGCAAAATGACAGCGACGTCGAGGGCGATACGCTAACGGTAACGGAAGTCAATGGAGTTGGCGCGAACGTCGGCAATCAGATTTCTATCGGGCAAGGCGGCTTGTTGACCGCTAACGCCGATGGCAGTTTTGATTTCGACACAAACGGACAGTACGAAGGCATCGCTGTCGGTGCAGTCTTCACCGAGACATTTACTTATACGGTCGATGACGGCAACGGCGGAACGGATACCGCGTCGGTTGAAATCACGATCAATGGTGAGAATGACGCACCCACGATCACAAACTTGGCGGGCGATTCGCAGGGCTACACCGAAGGTGACGGTGCGGTTGTGATTGAACAAGGGGGCGACGCGGTGGTTGCTGATGTCGATTCGGCCGACTTCGACGGCGGCGATCTGAACGTGTTTTTCTTCTCGGGAAGTGACGCCGCCGAAGACGTTTTGTCAATTCGTGACCAAGGGACTGGAGCCGGTCAAATCGGAGTTAGTGGAGCGGATGTGACTTACGCGGGCACCATCATTGGTTCGTTTGCAGGTGGCGCTGGCGGCACAAACCTTGTCGTGACATTCAACGCCAACGCGACTCAAGCGGCAGTTTCAGCACTGATCCAGAACACCACTTACGAGAATACGGATACCGACAACCCAACCGCCGGAACACGAAATATTCACTTCCGTGTTGCAGACGGGGATGGTGACACTTCAACTTCTCACGTTACTCAAATCACTGTAGCTGGCGAAAATGATGCCGCGACGATTTCCACTGGCTTTGACAATTTCGTTGGCGACTTTAGTGGGTCAACAACATCGACGACGATTGGAAAAGCGACGGTCGCGTCCGACAACCTGATCGCGATCGACCCCGATCAGACTTACGATCTTTCAGTAACTGCCTTCTCGGGCGATGGCGCTGGCGGAAACTACGATGCTGGCGAGATCCATTACCTTGGTTTCTTCAGCTACGACATCGACGGAAACCTCATCACATCCAGACACACTGGCGGCTATGCCGGTGCCGTGGATACGACATTGGCTGTTGATCTTGTTGCTGGAGCAACCGAGATTGTGCTAACGGACGCGACCGGATGGTATGAAGGTTCGTTTAACAACAGTCGCTCGCTGGCTTGGTACGGCTACACCAACAGCCTCGGCGAGACCTATGACGACTACACCTACACGCGGAACGTGCTGCAGGATTTGTGGGATGAAAACGGCATTGATCACGCCTCCAATACGATCACATTGAAGACCGCTTGGACTGGTCCGACGATTCTTGCCGGCGATGCAGTACGCAACTCGTCGCCGACGGGCGGGACATATCAGTATCCGCTTGGTGCGGGCATCGCGATTGACGAAACGCCACAGGAATACACCGCGACGATTGGCGGCGGATTCGATAGTGGATCGACCAGTGCTACGCTGTTCCGGCACGGCACGGCCTACATTTCTCCTCTGGCATTGGCCAACTTCACTGGTACAACGAACCAACTCAATCTCGACGATTTCACAATCGAGACTCAGCAAGGAACGACTGTCTTTACTGAAGATGGTGGGCCGATCGCGATTACCGATGATAATTTCGCCATCACTGACCCCGACGACACGTTCGCTGAAAGTGTCACTATTACGCTGACTAATGGAAAGGTCGGCGACATCCTGAACGTGAATGAATCGGCGATCAATGCACTCGGGATTTCGGTCGCCGGAATTCCGGCCGGCAACTTGGTTGTTGATGGCAGCATCACGCTAACGCTGACAAGTGACACGGCGAACACCGTTAGCTTTGACGACTACAAAGACGCGTTGGCCGAAATTACTTTCGACAACAACAGCGATGATCCCGACACGGCCGATCGTGATATGACGTTTGTCGTTAGTGATGGCGATGCCGATTCGGTGACTGAAAACTTGGTGATCAAAGTTCACGCTGTTGATGATGCTCCGATTGTTTCGACGACCGCAGTTGATCCGACTTTCACAGAAGACGGACCCGCAGTCGGCATATTCTCGGGGACTTCGATCGACGTTGTTGAAGCTGGCGATTCTGTCGGTTCGTTTGTGATTTCGGTTGCCGGAGTTGCTGACGGTGCTGATGAGCAATTACGAATAAACAGCGAGTACATTGCTCTTGTCGATGGAAATTCGGGAACGACCGACGGGGCGGGCTTTGACTACGTTGTTTCGGTCAACGCTGGTGTCGCGACTGTCACCATCTCCAGAGACTCTGGAATTGGTGCGGCAACCGCGGCAGCTGTCATTGAAAACTCAGGCTACCTAAACGCGAGTGATGCTCCAACAGGGACTTCACGAACCATCACGTTGGAATCGGTCACTGAATTTGAACAAGACGGCGTCAACGACACCACGACTGTCGGAATTCAGTCCGTCATCATGATTACGGCTGAGAACGACGCGCCGGTGTTCGTTGGTCCTGAATTGATCACCAATGGCGAGTTCGGCACTGACCTAAGTGGCTGGACGACTTCGGCTGGAGTGCAGCTTGGAGCCGGTGGGATGCGATTTGGTTCGAGTGATCAAGGCGGACCGCACACCGCTTCGCAAGCGATCACAACCGAAGCGGGCGAAATTTATCGTCTGACATTTGACTATCGCGATACCGAAGATGCATTCAACCAGTCGATGCAAGTCACTGTTGATGGCGGCAGCAACTTGCTAACGACCAGCCAACTAGTGACAGATGTTGATGGCACGACTTATGTGACATACGAATTCACGTTCACGGCAGACTCAACTTCGTCAACCATCACATTTACTGACACTTCGGATACAGCCGGCGTTTCTAACGACACGACAACCGTCGATGGTGTAGTTGATCGAGTCTCCGTGGTGCAGTTGAGCGGCGACCTGCACAGTCTTGCGATTACCGAAGGTGACGCAGCAACCATCCTGTATCCGAATTTCGATGTCTTCGACGAAGAGCTTTCTGCCGCGGATGACCTTGGTGGATTGACGATCCACATGGGGCGCACGGGCGGTGCCGTCCCGCAGGATGCTTACTCAGCAACAGGTTTGCTTGGTCCGCTTACAGAGGGTGGCAACCTTGTATACAACGGATTCAACATCGGTAGCGTGAGCATCAACAGTGGCGGAGCGCTTAACTTTACCTTTGATCCGGGCGTTGACAACTTTACGGCCAATCAGGTGTTGCGAGCGATTGCCTATGAGAACACGAGCGATGCCCCGGAGGCCAGTTACAAGATTGGAATCAACGTCAATGATGGCGGAATAGCCGGCAATCAAGGCACCGGCGGAAGTCTGTACACAAGTGCCTACGTCACCGTTAACGTGACGCCTGAAAATGACGATCCGACGTTGACTTTGGCAGCCGGTGGCGAAGTTTACTTGGAGAACGCGGCACCAACGATCATTGATTCGACGGCTACGATTGCTGATCTGGACGGTGGTGATTTCGACGGTGGCCAATTAACCGTAACGACGACATCGGGTGGTGAAGCAGATGATCGTGTGAAGATCGTTGTCGGCGGCGGCGTAACGCTTTCGGGGACTGCCGTGTTCTACGACTACGGAAGTGGAGCTGTGGATGTCGGTTCTTGGTCCGGTGGAGATGGCAATGCGAATCCACTGGTGGTTTCCTTCAACAGCGGTGCAGATGCGACTGCGGTCGAAGCCGTTGCCCAGCAAATCGGCTTCAGCAACCTCAGCGACAATCCGCTTGAGACTCAACGTGTCATTTCCATGCAAGTGACTGACGGCGATGGCGGTACAAGCCTAAGCGACAGTCGTTCCATGGACGTGACGCGCGTGAACGATGCTCCTATTTTGGACAATAGCGGTGCGATCAACCTCACGACTCAGTTGGAAGATAGCGGAAGTCCTGTCGGCGCTGTCGGGACAGTTATCACGGACATCGTTTCACTCGGTGGCAACGTGACTGAACCAGATAGCGGCGCTGTAACTGGTGTCGCGATTACCGACGCTGACACCGCCAACGGAACATGGTGGTACACGACCGATGGTGGAACTAATTGGAATGCACTTGGCTCGGTAAGCGATTCGTCCGCTCGTGTATTAAGTGCAGATGGCAACACACGAATCTACTTTGAACCGACCGTGAACTTTAACGGAACGGTTAGTGATGCGATAACGTTCCGAGCTTGGGATCAAACCACTGGCACCAACGGCACGCTGCAGGATGCGAGTGCCAACGGGGGGACAACCGCTTACTCAACCGCAACTGAAACTGCGGACATTGCGATCACTGCAGACAACGATGCACCGGGAGTCGACAGCAGCGACGGTGCGACCGTTTCCGAAGGTGGTGGGATTCGCATCACTTCGGATTTGCTGGCCTCAAGCGACATCGACAACGATGATTCGACGCTCGTCTATACCGTTACCAGCGGTCTGAGCAACGGCTTCCTCGCACTCGAATCAGCCAAAACAACTCCGATCACGTCGTTTACTCAAGCTGATATCGACGCGGGCGATCTGATCTACTTCCATGACGGCAGCGAAACGGTCTCTGACACGTTTAACTTCACCGTCAGTGACGGAAGCCTAACCGACAACGACACGTTCAACTTGACCATCGATGCGGTTAACGATGCGGCGGTTGCCGTAGATGACATAAACATCGTCTCGACGACGGAAGACAACTCGCAAAATTTTGACGTGCTTGGCAACGACACCGATGCCGAAGGCGATACGCGGACGGTGACGCATGTCGACGGGCAAGCGATTGCACTCGGCGGGACGGTCAATGTTGCCAACGGCACCGTCACGCTGGAACTGGACGGCACGCTGACGTTCACACCGGATGCGGATTACAACGGCGCGATTTCGTTTGAGTACTCGATCAGTGACCGACCAACGGCCAGCGGTGCGGCAGGGCAATCGTTGCTGTTGGAATCGACTGCAGATTTTGGCACTCAGCTGTTCTCGATCGACTTGGATTCGGGCGAGAAAACCCTGATCGGCGATTCGCCGTTCGGTGGTTCTACTGCAATGGCTTACGACACGGCGACTGACACGGCGTACTTTATTCAAGCCGATGGCGATGTTTACGCTTGGTTGCGGACGGAGCCGTTTTCTTCAGCGACCTTGATCGGTAGCGTTGAGTCCGGAGCATGGTCGGACGTGGTTCCCGCTAGTTACGGCCATCAATCGGCATCGTTCTATGGTGGTTCGCTGTACTTTGTTCCTACATCCAGTACGGGTGACGACGGTCTGTACCGAATCGACTTTACCGATTCCACGACAATGAGCGACGTGGTGAAGGTCACCGACTTGACCGGCGACGCCAGCGAGTGGAACAACAACGACGACATTGCGATTGATTCGGCAACCGGCATTTTGTACGGCCGTAGCGACAACAACGATTCCGCCAACAGTCTGCGCACGTCCACGTTCTACTCGTACGACATCGCTTTGGATTCCTACAACGTCATCACGACGCTGACTTACGCTCACGATTATGTGACGCCATCGAACAATCCGACGTACACCGATTTCCGGGCTGTCAACACAGGCTTGACCGTCGGGGCAGACGGAAAACTCTACGGCAGCAATACTCAAGGCGCAATTATTGAGCTAAACACCAGCACCGGGGCGGCAACGACCGTTTCAAGTTTCACGGTGCAGGACAGTGATGGATCGGTTGGCGGGGATTTGACGGCGATCATACCAACGGGCGCGGTTACGACCGGCACGGTGACCGGTAGTGTCGACGCAGTGAACGATGCTCCGATCAATACGGTTCCGGGCACTCAAACCGTCACCGAAGAAACGGCGACGGTAATAAGCGGCATTTCGATCAACGATGTGGACGACAATGGTGGCACGGTGACGACTCAATTGGCAGTCGGAAACGGTGCCCTTAATGTCTCGCTTGCCGGTGGAGCGACGATTAGCTCTGGCACAAACGGAACTGCTGGGCTGACTCTGCAAGGTACGGTATCGCAGGTCAATGCGGCTCTGGCGACGTTGACGTATACAGGTGACGCGGATGTTTATGGAACCAACGCCGATACGTTGACGGTTACCACGGATGACGGAGGTAACACGGGAAGTGGTGGTGCTCTGACGGATGTCGATACCGTGCAGATTGACATCACAAACGTAAACGATGATCCAACGATCACGACGCCGGGAAGTGCTGTTACGTTTGTTGAGAATAGCCAGCCAGTCACCATCGACGGCACGATTGATGTTGCCGACGCCGACATGGTTGACTTTGATGGTGCCACGCTAATGGTCACGATCTCCAACAATGGCACGACCAACGACCGGTTGGTAATGGAGAACTTCCATGAATACGACGCGGGCAAGGTTGGCATCGTCGGGAACGAAATCCGTCGATCAGGAGTAGCCGTCGGGACGCTCAGTGGTGGCACGGGCGTCGGTGATCCGTTAGTAATCACGTTCAGTGCGAACGCTGATGCGGACATCGTTGAATACACCGCACGGCAAGTTCAATTCACCAACTACACAGACGATCTTTCGGGACTGGATCGAGAGATCAGTTTTGTGTTGACCGATGGAGATGGAGGAACGTCAACGACGGCAACGCAGACCGTGCAAGTCACCACCGTCAACGACGCTCCTGAGATCGCAACCAGCGTTTACACGGAAGACTTTGAAGGCGGTGCAAGCGGCTGGACGACGAACGAGACAGGTTCTTCGACAGAATTTAGCGAGTATCTCACGCGATCTTCATCAGATTCTGTTGGTGACGGTACGCAAATTCTTCATAAGACGTTTGCGGTTCCGGCAGACTCAAATTCTGCAACGGTCCAGTTTGATTTCTTGGAATTGGATAGCTGGGACGGCGAAGATTTCAAACTGTTTGTCAACGACGTTGAAATTTTCAGCGAAGAATTCAATTTCCGTAACGTGGATGGCGCGACGTCTGGAACAACTGGCAACGTTTCTTGGACGATCACGCCTGTGTCTAACGGCATCAACGACATGGCGGCTGACCCAGTCCACAGTGATCAGATTCACCGTGTCGAGCTGACGATTACCAATCCGGGCACCAGTTTGAAGCTCGGATTTGGATCCACATTGTCTCAGGACTTCAATGACGAATCGTATGGTATTGATAACTTACGAATCGCGACGTTCGGCAACGTCCACAACTACACCGAAAACGACGGGGCAGTCACGTTCTTGCCAGCCTCGACCGTTGTTTCGGATCTGGATGATGTCGATATCGAGTCGGCCATCATTCAGATTACTGGCAACTACGTCGACGGCGAAGATGTCCTCGCCTTCACCGATCAGAACGGCATCTCCGGAACATGGACGTCGGGCAACGGCACTCTGTCGCTGACCGGTAACGCGACCAAAGCGGAATACGAGGCAGCCATCGAGTCCATTACTTACGCCAACGGCTCTGAGGATCCGAGCGTGCTTGACCGCACGGTCAGTATCATGATCAATGACGGGGATGACGATAGTGCAACGTTGACCTCGACCATTCAAATAACAGCCGTCAACGATGTACCCGTGATCACGAATCTTAGTGGCGACACGTTGACTTACAACGAAGGCGACGGGGTTCAAGTCATTGATCAGTCGACCAACGCGGCCGTCACCGATGTTGATTCGGCTGACTTTGACACGGGAACGCTAACGGTTTCGTTTGAAGCTGGAAGCGACAATGCCGAGGACGTGCTTGGAATCGTCAATCAGGGAACCGGAAGCGGTCAAATCGGACTCAGTGGCAGCGATGTGTCGTATGAGGGCACGGTGATCGGAACATTCACTGGCGGAAGTAGCGGCAGCGATCTGGTCATCACCTTTGATGCGGATGCCGATCCGACTGCGGTTTCGGCGTTGCTTCAAGCGATCACGTACGAGAATACGGACACTGATAACCCAACGACGGGCGATCGAACCGTTCGCTATGTGCTGACTGACGGCGACGGCGGAACGAGTGCCAACTACGACACGACGGTTAGCGTGGCCGGTGTCAACGATGCTCCCGTTTTGGATAACTCTGGAACACCGACCGTCACTGGCATCACCGAAGACGAAATCAACAACGGTGGCATGACGGTCGCGGATTTGTTGGTGACAGGTGCCAGTGGCGATCCGATTTCGGATGTCGATGGCGATCCTGAAGGCATTGCTGTGACGACCCGAAACAACGGGAACGGGTCATGGCAATACTCGATCAATGGCGGCACCGATTGGTTCAATGTCGGCACGGTTTCGGATAGCTCGGCTCTGCTGTTGCGGTCAACGGATCTGATTCGTTTCAATCCCGATGGCGAAAACGGGATTACTCAAACGATTGAATTCCGAGCTTGGGATCAAACCAGCGGAACCGAAGGCACGAAAGTCGACACAACAACCAACGGCGGAACGACTGCTTTCAGCACGGCTACAGAAACTGCTTCCATTACGGTCAGCGACGTCAACGACGCGCCGGTTCTGGATAACAGCGGCACGGTGACACTCGACCCACAAGCCGAGGACGCTGGAGCACCTGTTGGTGTGGTGGGAACTGTCATCACCGATCTTGTATCGCTCGGTGGCAATGTGACCGATGTTGATAGCGGGTCTCAAACCGGAATCGCGATCGTTGACGCTGATACGACTAACGGAACTTGGTGGTACACGACTGACAGTGGCACGACTTGGGACGCTCTGGGCAGCGTAAGCGATTCGTCAGCACGAGTGCTCAATGCGAACAGCACGACACGTGTTTACTTCCAGTCCGACGCGGACTTCAACGGAACGGTTAGCGACGCCATCACGTTCCGAGCGTGGGATCGAAGCACCGGTACCAATGGGTCACTACAAGATGCAAGTACAACCGGCGGCACGACGGCGTTCTCTTCAGCAACTGAGACGGCTGACATCTCGATCACCGCCGTCAACGACGTGCCAGTCATCGCGAATCTTGGTGGCGATACACTGAACTACACCGAAGGCGATGGCGCTCAGTTGATTGACCAATCGGCCAGTGCCATGGTAACCGACATCGATTCGGCGGACTTTGATACGGGAACGCTAACGGTCTCGTTTGAAGCTGGAAGTGACAGTGCCGAGGATGTGCTTTCCATCGTCGATCAAGGTACGGGGCTCGGTCAGATCGGAATCAGCGGCAGTGACGTGACGTATGAAGGCACGATCATTGGTACGTTCACCGGCGGAACTGGTGGCAGTGACCTTGTCATCACTTTCGATGCCGATGCTGATCCAACAGCAGTTACCGCGTTGATTCAAGCAATCACCTACGAAAACATTGACACCGGGAACCCGACAACGGGCGACCGCACCGTTCGCTATGTCTTGACCGATGGCGATGGTGGAACAAGTGCGAACTATGACACGACGGTTTCGGTTGGTGCGACCAATGACGCTCCAGTAATTACCGGTGGCCCAGATACTTCATCGCTTACCGAAACCAATGCGGGCCTGACAGATAGTGGATCGTTTACGGTAACCGATGTCGACCAAGCGGACACCGTGACGGCAGCGGTGGATTTCATTGCCGTCACCGGAATAGGTTCAGGAAGTGTTCCACCCGCATTGGACAATCCGACGTTATTGAGTTTCCTTGCTGTATCTCCGACGGCGATTCTGGACGGAACTGAGACAACGGATACTTTGACGTGGAACTTCAACAGTGGCAGCGAAGCCTTCGACTTCCTTGCTGATGGCGAGACATTGATCCTGACCTATACGGTTACTGCGACCGACGACGCAGGAATTCCGCTGAGCGACACTGAAACGGTGACGGTAACCATAACAGGAACCAATGACACACCGACGATCACGGTCGTTGATGTGGTTGGAGCAGTCACCGAAGATGCGTCGACTCCGAACCTGACCGATAGCGGATCGGTAACGTTCGCTGAAGTTGATGATACTGATTT
>CAYTPS010000149.1:0-11052 GCA_964439245.1 uncultured Pirellulaceae bacterium
ATGTGAGATCTTGCCATCGCGGAGAATGCTCCACTGGTCCGCATGCACAGGAGTTGCTTCACGGGAGATTTGATCAACTCGCTACGTTGTGACTGTGGCGATCAATTGCACATGGCTTTGGAAACGATTGCCAATGAAGGCTGTGGTGTGCTGGTTTATCTTCCTCAGGAAGGTCGTGGAATCGGACTGGCAGCAAAAATCAAAGCCTACGGTCTTCAAGACCAAGGACTGGACACCGTCGAGGCAAATCACGCTTTAGGTTTTAAAGCCGATATGCGGGACTACGGCGTCGGCATCCAAATCCTCAAGGACCTTGGCCTTAAGGAAGTTCGATTACTGACCAACAACCCGAAGAAGACCGAAGCATTCAACTTGCGTGGGTTCGACCTCAAGGTGGTCGATCAGGTGCCGATTCTTCCTCCGGTCAACGAACACAACCAAAAGTACTTGGATACTAAACGCGACAAAATGGGACACAAGTTGCCGTAGGAGCACCAAACTGAAGATCAAAGGGGAACAATGCCGAAGGATAGACGGGGCTCTCACGAGCCTTCCTGCCTAATCTGTACGTTCTACATCCGTAGGCTACGAATTGTATCGAATAGTCTCAATCTGCGGCCTGCTTTGTGGAATCCAATCCTAGCCCCCCACTATTTGCGGGCTATGGTTCTCAACACTTTCCGGCTGATGTAGTGACTTTCACATTTCCAATGCGGCTGGACAACGCCTTCTTTTTGCGAGTCTAACGTGGATCCAATTTCTTCTTCAACCAGAAAACCGCACACTGAACAAGATTTGCGTTTCGATGAAATCCTCAACCGCCTTCGTGGTTGCCAAGGGCTGGTCGAAGAAGAATTACAGGCTTACCGAGCCGTCGAAACACCTGCTGGTGGACAGCAAGACACCAAACGGGACTACTTGGTATCAATCGTTATTCCCGTGTACAACGAAGAAGCAACCGTCGCGCGAGTAGTCAGTCGCGTTGCTGCATTGCCGCTGAATTCAGAACTGATCATTGTCGACGATTGCAGCACCGACAAAACACGCGAAATTCTCTCGCTGGTCGCTGATCTGCCGAACGTTCAAGTGATTCTCAAGGAGAAAAACGCGGGCAAGGGTGCTGCTCTGCGAACGGGCTTCGAACATGCCACCGGCGACTTCGTAATCGTTCAGGATGCGGATTTAGAGTACGACCCGCGCGACATTCCGCCAATCATCGGGCCACTGGTCCGTGGCGAAGCTGACATTGTGTACGGATCCCGCTTTATGGGTGATGTGGTTCACGATGAATCATTTGTTCACCGGCTGGGTAATTGGGTGCTAACGCAAGGCTCAAATCTCTTCACCGGCTTGCACCTAACGGACATGGAAACCTGCTACAAGGCTTTCACTCGGGAAGCCATGCAAGCCGTTACCATCGAACAAGAACGTTTTGGCATTGAACCCGAAGTGACCGCGAAACTAGCACGGCGAGGGTTCAAGTTCAAAGAGGTTCCAATCAGCTTCTACGAGAGCCGTGGCTACGATGAAGGAAAGAAGATCGGCATTAAAGATCTGTTCAACGCATTCTGGTGCATCGGTCGCTACGGTGTCTGCGATTGATTACAACACCGCTTTGCTCTTAAACGATTCATGCCGTTGGCTGACAATGAGCCGAGCAAAATGACCACTTGCCCAAACGGCTTTCAATAGGTTGGTTGTTTTCGATATAGCTTACGACCGAATCGACATCGTCGAAGATCGCGATCAGTTTTTCGTAATCGTGCCCTTGAGCTAACTGCTTGATCAGCGGATAGATGGGCTTCTCGTTTGTCCAATAATCGGTGTTGAGAAACACCATCGGGCTTGAGACGCCCGTGGTCGCGTAATGATTCTGCGTGGCATCTTGGAATATCTCTTGAATGGTACCAGCGCTGCCGGGAGCAAAAATCAACCCGGAAGCCGCAATCGTAACCAACCCGTCCTCTCGGACACTGTTGGCAAAGTACTTCGCAATGTGAGTCGCAAAAGGTGTTGGAGGCTCATGGCCATAAAGCCACGTGGGAATCCCAAGGCTCACATGAGATGATTCGAGCGGGAATTTGTCTCGGACGCGAAACGCGCAGGCGAGCCAATGCTTGTCCTTGTAGGTTGGAGCCGTCGAGAGTTCGCGCACCGCCTCTTCAAGATCGCTATCGTTTCTTTTGGCAAACCATGCTCCAACGTGCGTCGCCTCCATTGCCCCGGGGCCGCCACCGCTGACCATCAAGAATCCGCGGCGCGTCAGTTCCCTAGATATTTTCGCGGCCATCAAATACGCATCGTCCGATCGCTTCATCGAATGCCCGCCCATCATGCCGACAATTTTTCCGTGGCTTACATGTGTTTTCAGAAAATCTCCGATGGCGTCGGTCATCGCCATGTCATGCAGTCGCCAGCCGAGGGCGTCGGCTATCGTGGCGGGGTTGGGACCGCCGGTGTCGATCCAATGTTGGTAAACCTTGGCGTCGGTCGTTTTGCAGTAACTGCAAGGATCGGCGGCGGAGAACCCATCAAACAGCGTATCGGCCGAGTACAGCACTGGGGCGTAAGGATTAAACGGAAGCCCGGTAAGCGTTGGGAAAACATTGGCCCCACGGGCAACAACTGAGCACAGCAGGTCATTGGGAAGCACACACCCCAAAAAGACTGTGTTGTCGATTGTTGCCTCGAGAATAGCCTCTGAAATCTCAGTAACATCGACGCTTTGCACGACGGTGTCTTTGAGAGAATTTCCTGAACTCAAGAAAGATTTCAGTTCAGTAAGCGAATGAATCTCACGCATGGTTGGTCTTTGCCGCGGGTGGTTACTATGTCAAAACACACGGGCATTGTCGCATTGGAACGACCAATATTCAATCTAAGTTCCGAGTACGTCTATTGGTTCAATGAAAGATTAGGAAATCAATCCAAGCTCGCACGTCTCCAAAATCGACCGCGCCATCTTGATTCATATCCGCTTCAGCCAAATAACCTCCAGACCTCAGGAGGTCAATGAATTCACCGATGTCAGTAAAATCAAGGGTGTCGTCCAAGTTTACATCACCCAACAAAAACGAACTTGGAGTTGAACTCGAGGCGACGTATGTCACTTTGGCGATGACCGGAAGCCCACCAATATCCAAAACTCCATTGGTGGACAATATACCGCTGACGGTGACAACATCGTTATTTTCCAGGACGCTCACCTCGGTCAAATCAGACGGAGTAAGCTCCAGCGTAGAAAGATCAATCGTTTGAATGTCTCCAGAGGATAGTGTTGTTGTCAGATCTCCATTGAACTGAAATACGTTGTTCAACTGATCAAAACTATCGTCGGACAAAGTGCCTGGTACCCCAGAAGTCACCATTGAAATTGCGACATCATCAGGGGAAGTTGAGGCAATAAAGCTTCCAAACAAAAGACTGAAGCTGAGTCCTTGATCCAGATTCAAAGCAAAATCAGTAATCTCCGTACTTCCAGACAGCGGAGAGGACGATTCAGCACGCAAGGTCATGCGTCCACTCAATGGTGAAACACTTGAAGAATTACCAATGGTAACCTCGACAGAAGACAGTGAAGAGTCGATCCACAAGGGAGTGAACTGCGCCTGGACAACTGATGGCAACATTCCTGCGATTGCCAATCCGATCATCAGCAAATTTTTTCTCATAGCGCTACTCTTGGGGAAAAGGACAGTTGAAAATAGCCGCAGCGATCAGCGTATCAAAGTCGTAACCGAACCGCAACAAAATTTGAGTTAGGCCTTTTCAGTCCAAATTCCAACGCGTGGTTCGCTATTGCATTTGCAAAATGGCAATGAACGCAGGAATGTCCCCAAAATCGACAGCCGTGCTGCAATCGCAATCCGCTTCAGCTTGAAATGTACCGCCTTGTAAGACAGCGATGAACGCGGGGATATCGTTGAAGTCGACATCTCCGTCCATATCGACATCTCCCTTGAGGATGGAAACTGGGACAACGCCAGTTGCGACGTAACTTCCTTGGACTAAGACTGGAAGTGAAATAGGACCAAGCGGCAATGACTCGGTAAACGTCAAAGATTGGCTCACCGTGATCACATTGCCAGATTGAGTTACGTTGACAGGTGCAAAATCAAACAGACTCAGATCTATTGTCGAAAGATCAACCGTTTGACTGCCTCCAGCAAGACCGAAAGGATCTGAAACATTGAGGTCTCCGCTAAACGCAAGTAAGTTGCCCAACTGGTCAAAACTGCCAGCAGATATCGTCCCCGGCGCCCCAGGAGTCACGAGAGAAAGTGCTACATCACCAGGCGTAGTTGAACCCGAAACTCCAAGTAAGAAGCTAAAACTCAACGCGTCGTCCAGAACGAGATCCAAACTAGTAATTTGCGCGTTTCCAGACGGAGGCGTGGAGGACTGAACATCTAAGGTGGCGCTTCCAGATAACTGAGAGCTGCTAACAGATCCGCCAATTGAGATCTCAACTGAAGACTGAGTTGTGTCTACCGTCAGTGGAATGACTTGAGATTGGGCGATCGCAGCAAAAAATGCGACAAGAATGACAGGGCGTATCAGCAAAGCTATTTTCATGGCAGGAACCGGCAACAAGAGGTCAAATAGGAAAGGGAACTTGCCTTCCCATAGTGACACACCGTGAGCACAATGGCAAGAAGAATCATGGCAGAAAAGCACAGTGGGATTGCCACAGGATGTGCATCAACCACCGGAAAACCAGACCATTTCCCCAATGCGACCTGAATTTAAACGACCGATCAAATTGTTTCAAAGTACGGAGGAACTCGCGTGACATCCGACCAAAAACTTGGACCAAAGTCTTGCCCTGAAAACTGCCCCGCCGAAGCGTGGGAACTATTCTGCGCAGCCGCCAATGGTAATGTCCAAACCGTTCGAACGATCGTAGACGAAAAGCCCGATTTGATGCACCATTTCGTTTGGTATTAGTCACCTTTGCACTACGCCGTCAGAGAAAATCAAATCGATGTTGTGGAAGAACTATTGAGTCGCGGTATCAATCCGGCGTACTCGAACTTCACTTACAGTTCTTGGCAATCACTTCTGCCAATTTGCAAGAGCCGTGGTTTTGAACAACTTCATGCTCTATTGGTTGCCGAGATGAAACGTCGATTCAACTACGACCCGGGATATCAGCAACTTTGGAAAGCCATCGTTGCAAATGATTCCAAAACTGTCGGCGAATTGATTGAGGCGAATCCCAAGCTCGTCAACACCGGTGACGAGCACGGCAATCGAGCCATCCATTGGGCTGTCCTCTCGCGGCGAATTTCAATGATCAAACGACTGCTTGATCTTGGCGCAGACATTAATGCAAAACGAGCCGACATGCTGTCGCCATTGCTGTTGGCACTCGAGGGCGACTATTGGTATCGAAAGAAAAATGAACCGGATCCTCAAACATCAGAAAGCGACGTAATCAAAGTGCTTCGTGCGAACGGAGCGGAATACAAATTTACTGCTGCCGTAGCTCTCAACGATATGGAGCATGTTAAATCACAAATAGAAAACAACTCTGAACTTGCAGGGGCACTTAACGACGCGCGGCGTAGTCCGTTGTATTACGCATCAATTCGCGGACACATTGACATGGTTCGTTTACTGCTCCAACACGGGGCCAACCCAAACTTGCCTGAGCACTGTGCTTCCAGGGGAAAGGCACTCTTTGAGGCATCGGCGCGCAATGACATTGAGATGATGAGGCTACTCATCGAACATGGCGCCGACGCCGATGCTTATGTGGATTCCAGTGGGAACTGTCTGTCGATCGCACAACAGGGTGGAGAGCGCGAGGAGGAGGCGATGGAATTGTTGAAAGCCCATGGCGCATTGCCGGGCGAGTGGGAAATCAGCGACGAAGCCAAAGTTGCAGCCGCACTCGATGATGAAGAATTCGTCCCCAACCGGGACATGTGGTCGAGCGTTCTCAACCAAGTCATCGCACTTGATAACGTGAGCTTACTTGACAAATATGCAGCTCGTTTTGGAACTGATGATATCCGGCGACTCAATCCATCAAATGGCTGGCGTATCCCGCGTTCCCAAAAGATGTTGGCAAGGCTGCTAGATTTCGGAGCGGACATTGACGCGCGTGATTGGAACGGCCGCACGTTCCTCCATCATTCAGCTCACCATGAGGCCCCCACCGTTGCCCAATTTCTGGTGGAATCGGGTATCGACATCGACGCGATCGATCATCAATCGGGAACGACGGCGCTTGGATTGGCTGCTTGGAACGGTAGCCTCAAAGTCGTAGAACTCTTATTGGCCGCAGGTGCAAATGCATCTTTGCCAACCGGGGCCGATTGGGCGCAACCATTGTCGTTTGCCAAAGAACAGGGCCACGACGATATCGTGAAACTGCTGACCGTTGATAGCTGAAGCCACACTAAAGTGGCTCTGACGTGCTTGCGTGCAAACTTGCAACTCCGGGCCTGCAACAACAAATTACAGTAAACGCCCGAAAACAGTCTGTAACTTTTTCAAACTAAAACCGACCACGAAAAAGCAAAAGTACGCCTGAAAATTCTATTTTGTTGATACTGCGTTTGCTTTAAGGTACGCCTCCTCATTTCCCCACCGATTCTTCAGGGACCGCGTCATGAAGCGAAACGTTTTGATGATCATTGGATTGTCTCTCTTAATGCTTGCGGCGACTGGATGTCGCGCTGGCGGCCCTGCACGGCAACCACTTTTCAGTGGCGGTTACCAACAACCCAATCCTTATCAGACGCAACAAACAATGGGACAATTCGGGCGAAACTTTGGCAATCGTCTGGTCAATGGAGTGATGAACCGTGGGGTCAACTATCTGATCAACGGAGCGATTTCCGCATTTTGATCTCCACCGAAGACAACTGTGGCCCCGCCGATTGGTTATGTTGTGTGCTTCGAAATGATTGAAAACCTTCAAGCAGGCTTCATGTTTTGATTCTGATAATTGCGACGGTGATGGTTTACGTTTGGCTAACGCTGTTTGTCGTTTTGGTGATCCTTTTCTGGGGGCTCAACTTCATTGGGTTACCCGGCAACTGGATGATCGTGGCCGTTGCGCTGCTTTGGATTTTCGTCGGTCCCGAAAATTATCAGTTTCATTGGGGGATCGCAGTAGCCCTAGCTTTATTGGCTGCCCTCGGAGAATTGATCGAATTTTTGACATCGGTTCTCGGTACCAAACAACTTGGTGGATCCAATCGTGGCGCAACACTTTCGGTTGTTGGTTCAATCGTGGGAGGTATGGCAGGCGCCGTTTTCGGTATCCCTTTTCCGATCCCGCTGGTTGGAATGTTGATCGGGTCGATCCTATTCGCCGGTGTCGGCGCATGGATTGGGGCGACACTGGGAGAAAAATGGGCCGGCAAATCACTAGACGAAAGCGTCAAAATGGGAGCGGTTGCATTTCTGGGCCGGTTGCTTGGTACGGCCGGTAAATTAGTGGTCGGCTCAACAATGGTTGTGCTGGCAATCGCTGCCCCATTTCTTCCGATACTGGCGAAGTAGCTGCGAATCTAGATTGCTAAACGTTCGCCATTTCGATTTCATAACGCATAATAAAAACGAAAGAACATTTGACTGACTTTAAACTCGTCAACTAAGGTTTCGTCGCCCTCCTTACATTGCCTCTTGCTCAATCGATTGTGTTGGTAATGGATCACCATGGCTTAAATGGTGCGTGCTCTTGATTTTTCCAAGAGACACTTTTTATGAAGAAGTACATTTCATTTGTTTTTGTCTGCCTAGCATTTTTGATCTCTCAAAATGAATTGAGGGCTCAGATCCACTGGTCAACTTCGGCTGATCTTTTCCAGAGTGGTGACAACGGTGATTTTGTCAGCCAACAGGGAACCTTCGTCTTGGGGATCAATCCGGGTGGTGCTGATACCACCATTGGAACATCCGTGTTCTTGAACATCCGTGTTCTTGAACGTCGGTGGTTTTGTTAACGCCGATGGTTTTGCCGCAAGCGGTGGCGTGACATCTACTCAAAACGGAGTCACCTTCGTCGGACCCTTTGATCATCTTCAACAGCCTACTTTTGGAGACGGCGAATTTACCGACACGGCAGTTGGAGACTTGTTGAAAACAGCGGCTTGGGACCATCCCTATGATTCAGCGAATCCCGACACCGTGACATTTTCGGGACTCACTCCCGGAGACACTTACGAAATGCAAATTCTTGTTAACGATGCACGAGGTGGAAGCAGTGCAGGAATTCGGGACAACGCGTGGCAGGTCGCATTTACTAATGGTGATGACGATGTTGTCGCCACGACGGCCAGCTTGACCAATCGCGCCTATGACACCAACGGCGATCCTCGATTGGCGGGAGATTTTGTGATCGGTACCTTTGTCGCGGCGGCAGATGGTATTCAGTCATTCAGCATGTCGGCCACCCGCGGCAATAACTTGCCGGCCGACCAGTTCATCGTCGGTCAGTCGATTGACATTGCAGGCGACGCTTCAAGAGGCCAGACTCAAATCAACGCATTGCAATTACGAAACATTTCAGGGGTTGGTGTCTTGCTTGGCGATTGCGACTTAAACGGCCAAGTCAATTTCTTGGATATTCCAGCCTTTATCGCGATTTTGACCACTGGAGATTTCTTGGCCCAAGCAGATTGTGATGAGAACGGCGTCGTTGACTTCTAAGATATCCCTGCATTTATCGAGATCCTTACCGGGCCATCTCCTATCATCGTGGACAGTATCGCTCAGCTACAACAATACGCGGTCCAAGATGATGTAAACGTCAAAATGACTCCCGGAGTGTACAACATTTCGGGCATCAACGTGCTTGGTGGTCTTCGTCAGGAGTCGAACGTGAACGGCACCCTTCGATACAACATCGTCCAAATTTCCGGGAACAATAGCACCTACGATCTTACAGGAGTAGTTCTGCAAGTTGATTCAAGCGTCTGGACGACCGAGTATGGAAACGGTGGCGTGTATCACATTCAGACAATGGGAAACAACAACGTCATCAAAAATTTGACGATGGTGGATGTCGGCACCGTCCATGATGCTCCCCGTGACAATTGCGTGAACATCGTGAGGGATGGATCCAACAACCGGATCGAAGGCTTTCATGTCTCCAGTAAAGGCTCATCCCCTTACGGTTATGGTGATGCTTTTGGGAAGGGCGGGGGTCCGGTCCTGTCACACAAGAAACATTCCACATGTCTGGTTAGGGGTGAGTCCAACCACGTCAAAGACTGCACCTTTATTCACCGGACGTATGGCCATTGCATTTTTATGCAGGCCGCGAGCAATCCGCTGATCGAAGGTTGCTACATTGAAGGCGAAATGCGAACTACAGATGACATTCTTGCTGAGGAAGGCACAGGCACGCGCGCCGATGGTGTGGACTTCATGACGGTGTGGGGATACCGACTTCCGGCCGGTTACATATTGAGTACTGCTGAAGGAGGGATCCGAGCCTACAACGCGGGGACAACCGTAATCGACGGGGTAGTCTACGAAACAGGCACGTCCAACCCTACGGTGTTAGATTGCACTGTTAAGCACATGCGTGCAGGCGTGGTGCTGGCACATGCTTCGGGTACCGTCTATGTTGCGAATTGCACGGCGATCGGTTGTGAGCAAGGTTATGGAATCGGCAGTGGCACTGCAGTCAATTGCAAAGCCGACGTCGCTCACGGGCACGCGTTCAAGAGCACCTACGACAACGACAATTGGGATCTCGATATTGAGATCATTCCCGCGGTCGATCCTTACTACAATGGCCAGAAATGCATCGCGTTTATCGGAATGGACAATTCCGATCTTACGCTCACCGGTGGCGATCCCAATCTCCCTTCTGACTACCGAATCCAAATTGGCGGGACGCTTGACGGTGTTCGCTCTCAGAACGGAAACCTCGATTACCAAAGCACCCATAACGGCGGAGGCAATAC
Organism: uncultured Pirellulaceae bacterium; assembly: GCA_964439245.1. Classification (GTDB taxonomy): domain Bacteria; phylum Planctomycetota; class Planctomycetia; order Pirellulales; family Pirellulaceae; genus Mariniblastus. Next base: position 9,933 of record CAYTPS010000149.1, read on the forward strand.
CGTGGTGAACATGACTCCACATCCAATTGTGATCGCAACGGGAAGCAACAACAACTCGGGGGTATCCGACGGACCGGTTACCGATAATGGAAACGGCAACTCCATATTCTCAAACTGAAACATTATTGGCAGCTCGTCGAGAAAACTGTTTGCAAACAAGTATCCCATGTGTCGTCTTGTTTGCCCTAGCACAACTGGGATTATCGACACATGTGGATAGAAGACATCCGCCCAACCAGTCGACTTCCATTAAACGCATAAAAATCGAGCTTTCGAGCATTCTTTCATGAATGAGCGGTCAACTTTGACGATTCAAACAACAGGACTGCAAAAACCGAAATCTTTTGTGTGACAAACTATGCGGCATCTTTCTCTGACTCTCCTGACGTGCCTGTTTGTCGGCTTATTGATCTGCAGCTCCACGTCCAACATATTCGCCCAAAGCACCATCGTATGGTCAGGCATGACATGGAACATCAAAAGCGGAAATGGCCTCGGCCCGGGGCCAAACAACTGGTCCGACAGTTCAGACAGCGTTTGGGTTGACGCAGATGGAAATCTGCATCTAAAAGTCCGCGAGAGCGAAGGAACTTGGTATTCCGCGGAGATTATTGCCCAAGAGTCCCTCGGTTATGGGAACTACGAATTCCGACTAAGCTCCAACACAGAATCTTTCGATCAAAATGTTGTCGCAGGCTTTTTCACCTACCTCAGTGACAACGAAGAAATTGATATCGAGCTCACCCAGTTTGGCAACCCAACCAACAACAACGCACACTTTACAACTCAGCCTTATTTTACTCCGGGTAACTCCTTGGGATTTGACCTGAATCTTTCGGGCAACCTCTCGACACACAGCTTCAATTGGAATGCCGACCGCATCGAATTCGAAAGCCTCGTAGGACACCATTCAATACCGCCGACGCCCGCCAGTATCATCAACCAGTGGACTTACGCCGGGCCAGACATTCCGCTTCAAAGCTCGGAAAAAGTGCGGATCAATTTCTGGTTGTTTCAGGGGCAACCGCCAACCAACGGCTTGGATCACGAATTGATTCTCGACAGCTTCCAATTCACAAGTGCCAGCAATAGTGTTCTGCTTGGTGATGTTAATCAAGAC
>CAYTPS010000150.1:0-11028 GCA_964439245.1 uncultured Pirellulaceae bacterium
GGCCCAAAACCGAGGGGGAAAACTTTGAGACCACACCCATCCTCGAACCACTGAAGGATTTCAAAGACAGAATGCTGTTGGTGAAGGGAATATCTAACAAGGTAAAAGGCGATGGCGACAGTCACATGCGTGGAATGAGCTGTTTGTTGACCGGAACAGAGCTTAACCCCGGTAACATTCAAGGTGGCTCTGACAGTCCCGCCGGTTGGGCAAGTGGTATTTCGATTGATCAAGAGTTAAAGAACTTTTGCCAATCCATCGACGAAAAGCGAACTCGTTTTGGTTCGATCGAATTCGGCGTAGCAGTGCCTAACCGGGCTGACCCTTGGACACGCATGTGCTACGCAGGAAGTAACCGGCCTGTTGCTCCTAACAGTAATCCCTACTCCGTTTTCTCCAGAATGTATGGCCGAAGCAAAGATCAAGAGTTGCTTCAAAGCGTTCTCGACGACGTGCGTGTCGAATTGAAAAAGGTGGCCAGCCGCTTAGGCCACTCGGGAAAAGTCATGCTGGATGAACATCAGGAATTTGTCTATCAAATGGAAAGTGATCTGAAACAAGCAGCGCAGCAGAAACTGCTTGTTCCAGAACCTGAATTGGAGGACGGAGTGCGAGTCCACGATTCCAACATGCCAAAGATTTCCCGCATGCAAATTGACTTGTTAGTCAACGGGTTTGCCAACGACATGAATCGCGTAGCGACCCTGCAATACACAAATTCTGTCGGCCAAGTTCGTATGAGATGGATAGGAGTTAACGAACCGCACCATCAACTGTCACATGACCCCGACATGAAAGAAGACTCGCAAAAGAAACTCGTAAAGATCAATCAGTGGTTTGCTGGCGAGATGAATTACCTGCTGACTCGCCTTGCTGAAACTCCCGATCCGGGAACCAACGAAAGTCTGCTGGACAATACTCTGGTGATCTGGACGAACGAATTGGGTAAGGGCAATTCGCACACGCTACAGAATATTCCCATGCTGATGGTTGGCGGCGGTAACGGTTTCAAGATGGGACGTTACCTGAACTTTGGCGACGAACCACACAATCGCTTGTGGTTGCAGCTTGCTCACGCATTTGGTCACGACATTGAAACCTTCGGCACAGAAGCACTATGTGAGCAGGGACCACTATCTGAGCTGGCTGGCTAAGCTTGGATAAACAATCGACGAAGGATTATGGTAAAATCAGGTCGCATGGCCCCGATCACCACATCCTTGGAAGAAGCTCTTGCAACCAATTCTAACCGCAACGTTGCTCGCTCTCTTGCTGCTGTCCTCAGCGTCGACAAAGGCACAGCACACCCAACCGCCCTACGATGGCAGTTGGGAATCACTGCAGCAAATGCCTGTGCCAGCGTGGTTTGACGACGGGAAGATCGGCATCTTCATCCACTGGGGCCCTTACAGCGCGATGGGGTTTCGCAAAGGCGGCCGAGGCTATGCCGAACATGTCCCCAAATTGATCTATAAGGATCCTAAGCACTACTTTCCGATCATCAAAAAACGCTGGGGGGCTGTTCCACCTGCATTTGGCTACAAGGACATCATTCCTGAATTTAAAGCCGAAAACTGGAATCCTGACCACTGGGCAGAGCTATTTGCAAACGTTGGAGCAAAATATGTCGTCATGACGGCCGAGCATCACGACGGATGGGCCAACTGGGATTCAGATTTGACGCCGTGGAATGCCATGAACATGGTCCCGAAACGCGATCTCGTTGGCGATCTGGGGATTGCACTTCGCAAACGCGGTTTGAAATACGCCCCCTCCTTTCACCGCGAACGTCACCAAAGTTTCTTTGCGAAGAAACAGTACATCGTGGATGCCACTCCCCATCCGGTGATTCTTGAAGAAATCAAGCGCGTTCCTGCGGCGGCGTCCCTGTACGGCCCTTTCGGAACGACCAAAGAATTCGTTGACGACTATGTCGCTCGGTGGAAAGAAATCCAAGTCAAATACAAACCTGACATGTTGTGGATGGACGACTTTCCAATCTACACCCGTGACGGCAACAATGTGCGCAAAGGAAAAGCCAAACCATCAGTGAAGTATTTCGACGATTCTGTCAGAGGCATGATCACAGACTTCATGAACGACGGTGCCGCGCGTGGAGCCGACGTTTATGTCAATGCAATCGCAACTGGCCCGATGGAGTCGGCTGTTTGGAGAAAGCCTAAAACTCAAGGTCATCGGTCCTAAATGGCAAAGCTGCACGACCTTTGGCACCTCGTTCGGCTACTTGAAGAGCGACAAATACAAATCGATCGAAAGCGTGATTCACGAGCTGATCGAAGTCGTCAGTCGCAACGGCAACTTCTTAATCAACATTGGCCCCAAATCAGACGGGACGATCATTCCGCAGCAGGTCAAACGCTTGCAAGCGATGGGAAGATGGCTGAAGATCGACGGACCGGCGATCTATGGTTCGCGATATTGGAAAGTCTACGAACAAGCCAACGGTCATCTTGCATTCACCACCAACGGTAACACTCTCTATGCGATCGCCATGAAAAGACCAACTTCTAGCATCACGATCGATGCAACGGCGGGTTGGACAGCCGATGAAGTCACCTCCGTTCGCCTCCTTGGCTGCCAGTGGGAGGTTGCGTGGTCCGTGACCGCCGCCGGCTTGCAGATCGCGCCGCCAGAGAACCTGGGCAGTAGCAAGCACGCTTGGTCGTTCGAGATTGAAACAGCTAAGCCGCAGCATTCCCCTAACGCAATTAACCTCGATGCGGCCAGTGCGCTAAAAAACACAAAGAAAGTCGACTTGGAAGGTAACGTTGCGGACAGAAACACTACAAAAACGAAAGCGAAGAAGTAAAGAGCGTTGTGTAACTCAGCGGCACCTCATTAGCAGTCTTCCGATGAAAAACCATTTACTCAAACTTATATTCTTTTTGCACTCGGTTTGCCTCACCTTCTGATTGCATGTTCCACTGGCGCTCAAACACCCAATTGGGCTTTAGCGAACCATTCACCCATTTGATCTCGAGCTGACTTAACCCATTGATCATGGAAAGGCATCACTTACCGATCCCTCACGCGCGGTAGCAATTTGTTCAGCTGCTCGGTCAACTGAGCAACCAAGTCGGCGTTTTCTTCGGCAATGTTCTTAGTTTCTTTTTCGGGGGAAGTATGGTCATACAATTCGATGCCGCCATTCTTATGAACGATCATGCGGTGACCTTCGGTACGTAGCGTGCGATTCTTTCCTTTGTAGGCAACTACTGGACGACCGGCCAAACTCGGGTCTTTCATATTGGGAACAAGTGATCTCCCCTCAACAAAATCCGGCGTTGCAACGCCCGTCAGTTCGCATATCGTGGGAAAAATATCTAGCGTCGCAACGAGCGCGTCAGTCATTTTCCCAGACGCCGTTTCTGATGCACTCGGGTCCACCACGATCAGCGGCGATCGAAGTGCCTCTTCGAAGAGGTTATGCTTTCCCCAAATGCCATGTTCTCCCAGATTCCAACCATGGTCGCCCCAGAGAACAATGATCGTGTTCTTGTCTTGGCCGCTCTGCCTCAACCGCTCTACGATGCGACCGACGGAGGCATCAGCATAACTCACACATGCCGCGTAGTGCCGGCGGACTTCATCAGCGAATTGTGCATCGACACGAGGGTCTTTGCCACCCATCGCGTACTGTCCAAAAAACTCACCTGACTTGTGCCATGTTGACAATCCCTCTGGCTTCTGTGGATGAGGAATTGCAGGTAGTTCCACATCGGCATACTGGTCAAGGTATTTCTTGGGACATCCAAATGGCAAGTGTGGCTTTATCAGTCCAACAGCCAAGAAGAATGGTTTCGATTTGTCAGCGGTGAGCACGTCCAGTTGCTGTAGCGCCTTGTCAACGATGAGCCCATCCGGATAAATCGAATCAGGACCTTCGGTGGCTTGGATAACCGACATCTGTCCTTTGACACGAATTTCACCGTTGGCCAATCCGTGCATGATGCCGCGCGGATGCTGCCACTTCCCCACTGGCATCAAATGGCGATCCCACGCCCCCGGCATCTCAATCACTTCATCGTCATCCCAATCTTCCCCGCCGCGGCCGCCCGGATGATGAGAAACCTTCCCGACGGAAACGGGCGTGTACCCAAGCTTACGAAACCACTCGGGCATACTTGGTGGAACATCGGCTGCGTTCTTCTTGAGAGCAGCAGCTCGTGTGAATAGTGCTTGATTATTTGACGGTCCATAGCGCCCCGTCAAAAGCGTGTACCGCGAACAGCCACAACTGGGTGCGTTGACGTAGTGCCGTTGAAAGGAACTGCCTCTCTTGGCCAAAGCATCAATGTTAGGCGAATGAATGTAAGACTTGCCAAATGAAGCCAGTTCAGGTCGCAAATCGTCCACACAGATCAGAAGAACGTTTTTGGGTTCAGCCGCTCGTGCGCTGCTTGCACACAACACCAAACAAACAACAAAAGCGCACAAGAAGCATCCAGTAAACTTAACAAACTTTATTGCACAGCAAGACGGCATTTCTTAAGTCCAAGTTGAGCGAAGCAAAAATATCGGAAGGCCGCTCCAAAGACGCCGCTTGAAGAAGCTCCTTTAGTCTATCAGAAAAAGCTAGGCCTCAAAAGAAAAGGCGACCAACGAGACACCTCAGCATCAAGTAAGAGAAATCGACCTTAGCACGCGTTGTCCCCACACGACCGTCGCTACTGTCATGAAGACATTGGTCACCGCAACAGCGTACCAAATCCATTCCACGGGCATCTGCCAATGCCATACAAACAGCGCGAACAACGGCACAGGCAAAATCACTTTGCGAAGCATCGATTCGAAGAACCCGTACATCGGCCGCTTCATTGCTTGAAGCATGGCTAGATGAACTGAAGTCATGATGTACGACCACTGAATCGGCATAATCACCCACAAGCAATTTACACCAATTTCAATAACTTCAGGATCGTCAGTAAACACTCCCATCATCTGTCTGGAGAAAATGAACATTACGCCAGAGAAAGTCAGATTGATCGCCAACCCCGCGACAATGCTAACTTTCATCGTGTCAAAGATCCGATCGGTGCGACCTGCTCCATTATTTTGGCCCACCATCGCCATGATGGCGGCCGACAGCCCCAGAGTTGGTAACAAAACAATTTGCTCGATCCGGGTCGTCACACCGAACGATGCCACCGTCGCCTCGCCATAACTTTTCAAGAAGTACGTAATCACAAAGAAACTGATCACAACCTGCAAGATGTTAAAACTTGCCGGCACCGCCTGTTCGGCAATTTCGAGGTAGATTTTTCTGCGCGGCAAAAAGTCGCGCCAATTTCCAAAATCAACAAGTCCGCGCTGCCGCACCACCATCAATAGCAAAGCGCAACCAATAAATTGAATGGTGACCGTTGCCCAAGCAATCCCTGCGATGCCCATGGCAGGCAGCCCCCAACCACCATAGAGAAACCACGGATCTAACACCAAATTCAAAAAGAAGCCGCCAACCAAAACCTTGCCAAAGGTCAGACTGTCGCCGGTAGCAACCAAGATAGCGTTGCAAAGGTTGGTCATCACAAAAAACGTACAACCAAGAAAAATCGGGATCATATAGGCCAATGCCAGTCGAAGGTACTCACCTTCTGCGTCCAGAGATCGAAACACCGGACGCGTCACAAACATTCCGCCGATGGTGAGCACTACCGATACAAGTATGCCGATCGAGAGAGCCTGCGAGATGAAGCGACGTTCGCGCTGCTTATCTCCGGCTCCGATAGCATTGGCAATCAGTGCGGAGGAACCACGTGAAAGCCCCCCGCTGACAGCAATGATGATTAGAAATACTGGAAAGCTGATTCCCAGAGCCGCTAAAGCCTGTGTGGAAACTTTGCCGGCATAGTACGAATCCACCACGTTATACATCGTCTGAAAAAACAGACCGATGCTCGACGGCAAAGCCAGGTTCCTCACATGTTTGACGATAGATCCCGTAGTAAGGTCTTGCGATTTCAAAAGACTCTCTAGCCTATCAGTTGGTCAAATTGCGCTTCACAACTCTCATGAGTCATCGCGGAAGCCGAAAGATGGCAGATTGTAACGGGGGCACCGGTTTCCGCCACAGTCTCAAACGCACTTAGGACCATCATTCTGACACCGTGATCATTCCACGCCGCATCCGTGGCAGCAATCAGTCGCGCCAGATCACCCTCATAACGGCAACTCGCTCGATAAATGCCAAACTTCAATCCTTGATCACGGTCAAATATGCGGGACGCCATTAAGAAAGGTGAAATTCCGGTGAGTCTTGGATTAACATCAACTAGGTATCGATTCCCATCTGCGGTTCGCAAAACATCGATGCCGACAACGCCGTGATACCCGCGCGAGTTCAAATGTTTGGCAGTTGCCTGAACGAACGGCATCAGCGATTCAAACTCGCTGAACTGGAGTTCCGATCGATACACACCCCCGCACCAGCGCTGTTGCTGATTGAAATTCTGTTCCGTTAAACCGAGCCAAATGCTCGATCCATCGGGACGCAAATAAAACTGAACACCATGATCATCGACAATGTTCTCGATCATCGAATTAACGACCACTTCCGCGTCAGGCCATTGCTGCTGGAGTTGTCTCTCCATCGCGGCGAGGTCCTCACCATTGTGGATCAGAAAATTCCCAAGCCCAGCGTACCCGTGGGTCAATTTCACTACGCAGGGAATCGTAATTTCATCAAGCACTTCTGCTTGGGGACAGTCAATTCGCTCTATCACGTGTTTTGAGTGCAATTGGTAATTTACAACCGGGTCGATCACCTGTTGTTCAGCCGGCAATACTTCATGAGGAAAAAGCGTTATGTATCGCCGCGTTTGCTCAGAGGGTGCAGGCTGCCAAACGGGTACCGCGGTATCGCCAAGCAACTGCGCCCAATGATTAAGCAATTGCTGCGGCGGCCCGATCTCCGAGGCAACTGGAAGCTCACGTCCCCATCCACACATAAGGTGATGAGGCCCAAGCACTTTCATCAGCTCACGTTTCGGTGGTGGAAACGGGTCGTGGATCACAAACTTTGTTTTGTTTTGGAAGCAAGTTTGTTCACTGTTGGAGGAAGGATACTCAGCCAACAGTGAACTGTCTGCAGCATCACGAGCGTAAAGTTCCGAAAGGAAATTCAACTCAGGCATCAACTGCGGCCGCGACTCGTGGAGGCTTTTGTGTTTCATGAAGCTATATCTAGCAACGACAAAGTTGCCGGCCATTTCTCAGCACCTTTCACTACGCCTTTTTCTCCCAGAACGTTAGCTCAGAGACACCGTACTGAAACTTACGCGCGGTCTCTTGCATGACAAACGGAATGTCCTCGGGCGTTCCTAGCATCGAAAACTCGGGGGCGAGTGCTGCGGCAATCCCTTCGAGCGTCGTAAAATTCTCCCCCGTCGGCGCTTTGAATCCGCCCAGCCATTTGTCACGCGCTGTGTGCTCTTCGGTCCAAGTGTAAGGGGACGCCAGCACCAGTAAACCGCCGGGCGTAATACGTTCCTTGATCAGATCAAGAAACGCAGCCGGATCGTACAGTCGATCAATCATATTGCCGCCGAAAACCAAATCGTAGCCCTGGAATTTCTCTGGCAGGTTACATGCGTCTCCCTGCAGAAACGCAACCTTGTCCTTCAGTTGATCGTAGCCCTCTAAATCAGACAGCAACACTTCGCGGTAGCTTTGCAACTCCCCCTCTTGAAGACACACGTACCGTTGGCGGCCGGTCGTTTTGAGATTCGTAGGGGCTTCAATCAGGCGAACAGAAAGATCAACGCCGTCTACGTGATCGAAATGACGCGCCAATTCAAACACAGACCGGCCAACCGAACAACCAATATCCAGTGCGCGACGTGTCGCTCTTCCGTTCAGACGTGCTGCAACCCGCTCGATGCATTCCACTGGAAAATTCTTCACTCCCAAGTCGCCAGCCGTTGTTTGGCCGTAGTGAAACTCGATATACCGCGCGACCATTTCGTCCGTCTCATATGCATTTACCTCTGGCGCGGGTAAAGGATCCGCCTCGATGTAACGAAGCCCCGAGTACTGAAAAAAGTGACGTCGGAACGCATACCGCGAATCTTTGATCGCGTAATTGCCAGTTGAAATCCAGCAACCGCCTTTGAACAGATTGTGTTTCCCATCAAATGTTGGCGTTGAAAAATCATCGTAAGAAGGATGAACTTCAAACCCGTCGTGCCCGTCGATGGGAGTCTCCGTCCACTGCCAGACATTGCCAATCAAGTCGAACAATCCGCCATCGAATTGATGCCGATTAACTGGACACGGCGACATTTCGCATTCCAAATTGATATTCCCAGGAGCGGTTTCCCAATAAGGTTGGTCGGAATCCAACGACTCACGCATCCGGTGCCATTCCGCTTCGGTCGGCATTCGCACGTGTGTCCCGGTTTCTTTGGATTTCCAATTACAAAACGCTTTGGCCTCTAAGTAGTTGATTTCTGCCGGCCAATCCCACGGCATGTCAATCTCTTCCAACATCGAACGATAGCGGTAGGTGTTTCCGTTCCTGATCCAGTAAACGGGAGCAAGTGCCTGGCTAAAGTCCAACCAGTTCCAACCCTCCTCGGTCCAATACTCTTTCGTCTTGTAGCCACCCGCGGTGACAAATTGTAGAAACTCGCCGTTGGAAACCAGAAACTTGGAGGCCTTAAAGTCTTTTACTTCTTGGGCACTATATCCGTATTCGTTGTCCCAACCATACATCGGATTTGCACGAGACTTGCCGAGTTCCACTTTGCCGCCGGCAATTGAAATTAAATCGTTCTCAGGTGCATCACCAGAATCCTTGCAGATGTTCGCCCAGACTGGATGGGGTTTGACTTGATCTAGTGGCAATTCGCGAATCAAAATCGACGATGTCTCCAAGTGGATACGCTCATGCTCGATCCCCATCAGGATAATCCACATCGGGCTGTCCCAATTGATCGGCAGGCTAAAATCGCACTCGCGTATAAACTTATCGACGATACCGCGCGTGCCATCACGATGGGCTTTCACCTCCGCTGGCGTCGGCCAATCGTAATTGTTCTCGTTTAGGTCGTCCCACGACATTTCGTCGACGCCAACGGCCAGTATCGACTCCAGCCTCGCGTCGACGCGCTGGTTAATTAGGTTGGCCACGTTCAGCTTATTGATGAAGAAGACTGACGTATGACCGTAATAAAAGATCAGCGGTTGCCGCAGTCGATTCGCTCTTGTGTAAAACGATTCGTCACTGGTAAGACACTCAAACAGACTCTCGTACAGCGTAAACGAATCGTGAAAGTACTTTAGAATTTCTGCGCGTTTAGCTTCAACGTCTCCTTGATCCAATAATGGTGTCTTGGTGATCAGAGAAGCGGTTCTTCCAAAGCATGATACTGTAGCGTCTGATTTCGAAGCGGTGTTGATGGTCATGAAATCCCAAAGCGTCGTTAAGATGGTTGAAAATCAAATAGGCCAGATGAGAGCCCGACGATCTCGTCGGCGACAGAAACCTGTCTCCGGCAAAGCGATTTTGACGCCGCAGGTGATCGAACGTTTACCTATTTAGGGTTCGATTATCGTGACTAACGGTCAAGAAGAAAGGGCCCTCGTTTGAGCTAGACCGACAAAATGTCTTACCGACAACAGCAGAAGACGAATCTGTTTCTCACTCGAGTGACCTTAAGTGAGAACTTTTGAGGACTTCTGCTTCAATACTTGGAAGTATCTGAATCCTGCCGTAAAATCTGGCTAGAAGTCGACCCATTGTTTCCTTTGACCAGCGTCAACCTCATCACATTTTTGTCACTTGGTGCCCTATGAGTTATGGATTTCCCCAACAGCCTCGTCGTCGCGGCGGAATCGGCAAATTGATCTTTCCTGCAATTCTCTTTTTTGGCGTATTCATGCTGTTTCGCTCCATGTCGGGTCCGCGTGAGAATCAACCCGCGCCGCAAGATCCGAGAGGGCAGGGTGGGGTGTATTCTCCAGAGCGTTCAGCGTCGGATGACGAATATCGGATCAAGGAAGGCTTATTCGAACCAAAAGAAAAATCCGATCCTTACAAAATTAAAGAAGGGCTTTTCGAAGAGGATGGAAAGCCCATGCCGTCAAGACAAAATCAAGACACTGCCAGGTCGAAAAGCGATGGAAATTGGTCCATCCAAGAAGTTGACAGTAACGATAAAGTGAACCGTTCTGCCGAGTCTCCTCAATCCAAGAGAACAGAAAAGGGCCAGTGGTCAATTGAAGAGGTCGATGGTGAGACAAAACGAGAAAAGCAACGCTTCCGGTTTTCGGAACAGTAACATCAAAATTTCTGGGCAAGTAGTTTGGCATCACCCGTTTATACTTTGACCCATTTAGTGATTGTGAGCCCAGATTTGGTAGTCCAAAAATATGCATCGTGCATGAAAACGACTGGATAATAGGAACCGTTGATTCCGGGATTGAGGGCCATGAGATACCGAAAATTGATTCTTTTTGTGAACCTCTGGCATGGCCCTTGACACCTAACTGAAGATCGGGCATCTTATCCGCCTCGTGACTGGGACGGAAACGCCACAGTCGCTGGGATCGTAGCTCAGTCGGTAGAGCAACGGACTTTTAATCCGTAGGTCCAGGGTTCGAGCCCCTGCGATCCCACTCATTTACAACGTGCGAGAATATCGCCCGAGATGGCCCACTTTTGGAAAAAAGATGGGCCTTTTTCGTGGCCAATCTGAACCGCCTAGCTCACTTCGAAAGTAGCTGATGATCATCACCGACAGCGCCGTCAGCGGCCTCCAGTGGCTAGACGAAAAATCGGTCCAAACAGCAATCACTTCCCCACCGTATTTTCAACTGCGAAACTACAAAGCCGGTGCCGACGAGATAGGCAACGAAAAAACAGTCGACGAGTATGTGGCAAAATTGGTGGAGGCCTTTCGGGCTGTCAAACGCGTTCTGCGAGACGACGGTACTTTCTGGCTGAATCTGGGTGACACTTACGACAAAGGCCGCTTATTGGGCGTACCGTGGCGAGTAGCTTTCGCG
>CAYTPS010000151.1:0-11004 GCA_964439245.1 uncultured Pirellulaceae bacterium
TGATGACGGTTATGCGGAGATTGCAGGATACAGATCCGACAAAGATCCCAACGGCGTCAAGCGGCAGGTTGGCTTTGTGTCCGCCTCGGCAGGCGTCTATCAATGGCTGACGGCCCGCGAAATGCTAGAGTTCTACGGAGACATTTATGGTTTAGGCCCGGACACGACCGCCGCCCAAATCGACTCGTTGTCCAAGCTGTTAGATTTTGAACGCATCCTTCCCAATCGGTGTTCCACTCTCAGCACAGGAGAAAAGCAACGTGTTAACCTCGCCCGTGCGTTGATGCATGATCCACCGGTGATGATTCTGGATGAGCCTACGCTGGGGCTGGATGTGGTCGGCAGCCAGGTGATTTTTGACTATATTGACCTGTTGAAAAATCGCGGCAAGGCGATCGTGCTGTGTACTCACCGCTTGGAACAGGCTCAGCGCATCTGCGGCCAGTTCGGTTTGCTGCATCGAGGAAAGATGGTCAATCGCGGCACGCTTGAACAATTGCAAAGCGATACGGGAAAGCACGATTTGGTAAGCATGTTTGTCGATTTAATTCGGCAATCGGACAACACTGGAGAAACTGATGCCGAATCCGAAAGAGATACCAGCGGAGTGGCGTGCTAATGTCCAATGCTGATGTTCGTTTTCAGACTTCGTGGTTCTCGCGCCTTAAAAGGTTAACGCAAAAAGAGCTTCGGGAAACGCTACGCGATAGTCGCACGATCATTACGTTGGTCTTGATGCCGCTTCTAGTGTATCCCATTCTCAGTCTCCTTTTTCGTACCGTGTTGGTGTCAACGCTTGAGGGGACTTTGGGCGCCGACAAACCGGCGGTGTTGAAAATCGCGTTTGAGTCCAATGCAAGTGAACAGGAAACGATGTCATTTGTAGGATCATTGGCTCAACAAATCGATGCACTCGCTGCTGCTGATGAAACCGTGGAAAACGTGAAAGCGGACACTGATGAGGAAATATCAGGGGTAACCATAGCCAATTCGCTCAAAGGACCTCAGTTTGCCAAATTCAGTTCCCATAAGTGGTTTCTCCCGGGCTTCGAAGATATCTCTTTACCGCTGCCCGAATTAGTATTGAAGAACGAGGTTGATCTTGGAATTAGTTTTGAGTTTCCCGAACGAGGCGTAAACGGGAGACCAGACAGAAACATGGTCAGCGTGTCGATCGTAAGGCGCGACACTCCCAACGGTCGCGCCGCGGCTGAATATTTTCAACAGAAGTTGCGAGAGCTCAATCGAGCGGAGGTCGCCCAGCGGCTGCGTCAGCGCGGATTATTCGCTGAGGATCCGCTAACGCTTCAGCCGATTGTTGTGGCGGTTGATCCCGACGCGCCGCCATCGACCAGTACGTTCTCGCTTGCGTCATTGATCCCGCTAGTGCTGGTGCTGATGACGGTAACTGGTGCGGTTTATCCTGCCATCGATTTGACCGCCGGCGAGCGCGAGCGGGGCACGTTGGAAACACTGATGGCGGCACCTGTTCCCAAGGTCGGTATTTTGATGGCGAAGTTTTTCGCTGTGTGGACAGTGGCGATCTTTACAGCGCTGTTGAACTTGCTGGGAATGGCGTTGACGGTCTGGACATTTCAGTTCGAAAAAATTCTGTTGGGGCCAAACGGATTCAGTTTGTTGGTTATCCTGAAAATTTTTGGTCTGTTGGTTTTGTTCAGCGCTTTCTTTTCGGCTTTGATGCTGGCGGTGACGAGTTTTGCGCGCTCCTTCAAAGAGGCTCAAGCGTATCTGATCCCAGTCATTTTGCTGTCAATGGGACCGGGATTGTTGGCGATGAATCCGGGGCTGAAATTGGAGGGAGTCTACTGTCTGACTCCGATGGTAAACGTATTATTGCTGGGACGCGACGTGATCAATCATGACGTCCAGTGGTTTCCAGCAGTGTTGGCAATTCTGTCGACTGCGTTTTATGCGGTCGTGGCGATTCGATTTGCGGCCCATCGATTTGGGGGCGATGACGTGTTGTATGCCGGGCAAGGGACGCTGGGGGATTTGTTCAGTCGGCCAAAAGAAGCGCAAAGCCATTTCACATTGGGGGCTGCGATGGTAGGGCTGGCTTTGTTGTTGCCAATCAATTTGGTTGCCATTGGGGCTTTGGGCAGAATGGCAACAGTTCTTGAATCGCAGTACACGACGTTTGCTCTGTTGATGATGTTGTTTACGTTTCTTTCGTTCTTCTGCGTGCCATGGTTGATCGCTGTTGCACGACGGGTGACGCTGAGAACGGGTTTTGCCGTCGATCTGCCAAGTAGTCGGTTTTGGTTTCCGGCAGTTTTGTTAGGACTGTTTATGTGGCCAGTTCTCGCGGCTTTCGTTGACCAGTGGTACGGGATCATGGCGTTGTTCGAAGGTGCAGAGACTGCGGCAATGCGCCATGACGCACTGGTCGAAATGACCAAGGGGCAGGTTGAAAAATTCCGAAAGTTGCCGGTTGTCGTGGTAGCCTTTGCCTTCGCGATCATCCCAGCGATTTGTGAAGAGTGGTTTTTTCGAGGGATGATCATGCAAACGCTGCTGAGGAAATGGTCGGCAGTAAGCGCGATACTTGTCTCGGCAGCGCTCTTTGGTTTCTTTCACATTCTTTCAAACAGTGCCATCTCGTTGGATCGCTTGATTCCGACAACGTTGATGGGAATCTTACTCGGGTATGTTTGCTATCGATCGAAGTCGATTTGGCCGGGAGCAATCTTGCACATGTTGCACAATGGATGCCTGGTGTTTCTCGGGTACTTTCAACCGCAACTAAGTCAGCTTTCGTGGTTTCCTGAGGAAGGTGCCGATATTCCTATGGTGTGGGTGGTGCCGGCGATCGTTGTTAGCACCGCAGCGATTGCGATGCTCGCAGCGCTAAAGCCCTCAGATCAAACGCTCGGTGGCGTCACGTGAGAGGAAATGAGGCGAGATGACTTTGGTTTTGAGGGCAAACAGTTCGGTTGAGAACCGAACCTACGTCGATTCGGTTTTCATCCGAATGCTGCTGTGTTGTTTTCTTTTTCCATGTTGTTTAGCTGGCCTTGAAGTGGCTGCTGCCCAAGCGCCATTGTTTCAAAAACAGGACATGACCGATCGGGTTAAACTGGCCGAAGGCTTTCGATTGCTGAAGCTCGCGGGAAATGCCCAAATCCCAAACGCCTTTTGCATGGCCGTTGACAGGTCTGGCGATCTTGTCGTTTCTGGTCCCGGCTATCTTCGCCGCCTCAAAATCTCAGACGAAGGCTTGGAAAGAGTAACCGATCTTCCGCATCCGCCCAGCGGCGGTGCTCAGGGGCTTTGGTGCGAGGGCGATGATTTATTCTTTGTGGGCGGTGAAGGGTTGTGTCTCATCAAGGGAGCGTTGGGTGACCTGTCTGACGAAGAGCTATCAAGGCTTGCGGAACCCGAAGTGCTCTCGAAGATTGATGTCGGCGGAGAGCATCAGGCTCACGCGATCCGCAAAGGGCCCGACCAGTGGTGGTACTTGATCTGCGGAAACGACACCAAATTGGACCCCAAGTTCTGGTCCGATAAGAAGTCGCCCGTCAAAGATGCTGAAGCAGGTTGCTTGTTGCGATTCAATTTTGAATTGGACGAATACCAAGTCTTCGCTCACGGATTCAGAAACGCATACGACTTTGATTTCGGGCCAGACGGAAGTGTATATGTTTATGACAGTGACGGCGAGCGTGATGTCTGCCTGCCTTGGTATCGTCCGACACGCGTTTTTCGCGTGGCGGCTGGTGATCACGCTGGTTGGGTGAATAAAAGCTGGAAGCGTCCATCCTACTACAACGATATGCCAGAGCTGGTCGCGGCGTTGGGGCGCGGGAGCCCTACAGGAGTCTGCTACAACCGTCAAAACAAGATGGGAGAGGGGTCGGCGGATCGGTTGTTCGTGGGTGATTGGACTTTCGGCCGGATTGTCGCGATCGACTTGGCTTCGAAAGCACCAACAGATTTTTTAGTGTCCAAGGGCCAATTCGGTTTTGCGGTAACCGACCTGGTCATTGGAGCCGATGGTTTGCTCTACATTACCGTTGGTGGACGCGGAACCGAGGGCGGACTTTATAGGATCGAGCCGACGGCCAGGACGATTGATTTTCCCAGCCTTGGTTTAATGCCCAAGTCAAATGCAAACTCTGAGTCGTTCCGGCGCGAACAGAGCCAAGGCCCTCTGAAGCAGAATCGCAAGGATGATTTGCTTACCAATCGAGTTCGGGAATTGCAGTTGGAGCTTGGTGGATGCGGTGGTTGCGAAGGGATGATGGCAGGTTATACGGCCAGACAGCCGCTAGTTAAACTCGACTCGCCGACAGTGAAACGCGTACTGGAGGAAACAACTCAGATTTGCAAAGAGGAAATTACCGCTCAGGTTACATCGAATACTGATGCGAGAGGTCTCGATGAGTTGTTCAGGCTGTTGGCGATGCAAAGGATTCAGTCGGACAAGTTGGGGGATCATGTCCTAAAGATTTTGGCGTCGGAGGAGGATCCTGTGCGCGGCATTCATTTGTTGGCTTGCTACAGCTTCATTGGTACGTCGACTTCCCCCAAGCAGGCCGAACAGATTGGTCAGTTTTTGCTCGGACTAAGAAAACAGATTGCCGAACGTGGTTTGAACACCGATCGCAATTGGGAACCTCGGATGAAAGAACTGGTTGCTGCACTGGCCCGGCATCCAAAGATTACCAGTACGTTTACGAATTCACCAGCCTTGGGCGCGACCGATACACTTTACATTGCCGAAGCATTGATGGATCTACCGGCTTCACAGGTTGATGATCCAGTCAGGCGTAAAGTCGCCGAAGGCATTCTCGCGTGGTGTCGCAAAAAAACTGCGCAAACAACAGCGCGGCATGTGAAACTCTTTCAGTACCTTCCCGATGCGGCCAGCTTTCTTCGATCCAATGTCGGTGACGTGCCGCGATTACTTTCTCCTGCCGTGGACGTGCTGTTTGCTGTGCCCATTAAGGCCGATCGTAAGATTTTCGCGAAGGGACTTGGCGATAGCCGATTGCAGACGCAGAAGAATTCGGCAATCGGACTCAGACGTTTGTTGGACAAAGGCGGAGAGTCGTTGAACTTCGACGAAGCGCAAGCGGCCTTGATTGCGCTCTCTCGATTAGGGAGTGACGGCCCCGCGACTTCTGTTAGAAAACAAATCATGTCGATGTTGAAATCTTCATTCGAAAAGGAAGATGGTTTTTCCTTGAGTGATCTAGAGCAGACAAGACAGTTTTTGGAGAAGCGGTTTGGCCGACCTTTCACACTGCTGGTTGATGATGCGGTTGACGTAGATCAGTGGTTGGCAAAGTTTACTGGGGAAGAGGGGGATGCTGAGCGAGGCAAATTAGTTTTCATCAAGGCGCAATGTGCGGCTTGTCATCAGGTGGGAGTTGGATACGTAACCAGCTCGGCACTGGGGCCATCACTGGAAGGCATCACGAAGCGGTTCAGCAAACGGGCCTTGTTTCAGGCTATTCTAGAACCCAATCGCGACGTGGCCGATCGCTATCGCGCGGTGTTGGTCGAGAACGAAGACGGAGACTTTGTCACGGGATTGAAAGTTTACCAGTCGGCAGACGGGATCACGCTGCTGTTGGCCGACGGTTCCACTGCGCGAATCAACAGTGACCAGATTGCAGAAATCAAACAGTCCGCTCAGTCTCTCATGCCGGCTCGTTTGCTAGATAGCCTGACACCCACGGAAATCGCTGACCTCTGGGCGTTTCTTCAAACGCTGTAGATCTCAGCTTTTTGGAAAAGCCATTCGGCAGCAAATGCGATGCATACTTCGCAGATGAGAACTCATGCTGCGATTAGTATCTCGATGAAAGTCTCGATGTCTGCGAAGCTGACAATGCCGTCTTGGTCGCAGTCCGCTTCATCTTGATATCCACCGGAGATAAGCAGGGAAATGAAAGGGCTGATGTCTGAAAAGGTGACGAGTCCGTCAAGGTTGACATCGCCCAAAAGAAAATCGTCTTCAAGCAGCGGTGAAATATCTAGCTTAGCGAATCCGGTGCCGAAGATGGCTGCCCAGAGGGTGGATTCGTCATGGGGATCAGTTCGGAGTTTTCTGACACGATCCGGTTGGCCAAATTGTTTATTGATCTTGTGCCAGTTTTCACCATCATCGATTGTCACATAGCACCCTGCGTTTATGCCACCGATTTGTCTGTCGTGGCCAACGTTGGCGATCATGATGTTGGGATTGACCGAGGACGCTTCTAGTTCTTTGACAAAGGGCATGTCGAAAATTTTCGTCCATGCTTCTCCACCATTGAGGCTGACGAAACCACCTCCCTGAGACCCGTCGGAATTGTTGTTTCCACAAGCGATGTAGACGTTGCCGGTGTTTTTATTGACCACGACATCGTTGACGCTTCGGATTCCGCCTGGAACGTTCAGCGCCGTCCAGGTCGATCCGCCGTTGTTGGTCTTGTACAAACCGCCAACCACGCCGTCGTGGGTTTCGTTTAGTGCTGCGTAGAGGATCTGCGAATTACTGGGATCCATCGCTAGGCGATAAATGCTCGCATTGCTTGGAATTCCGGAATGAGCAAAACTCCAAGTCGCACCTCCGTTGACCGATTTGTAAATTCCGTAACCTGAAAAAGTCGGAGGTCCATTGCGGTTGGTGCGATTGGATGCCCAGGGTTCATATTCCGAATAAGGAACACAAAAGTACATGACGTTCGAATTGGAGTGGTCAATGATCAATGATCGTTGATCAATGATCGTTGATCAATGGTGTCATTGGATGCGGGGAAATTGATCGGCGTCGAAACTGTCGTCCAAGAAACTCCTTTATCGGTGGAGCGACGCAATCTGCCTCGATTTCCCTGTCGAAATTGAAGAGTGAAAATTCTGTCGGTGTCATTGGGATCCACAGCGATCGTCGAAATCGAAAGCGAGTCATAATTAACATGGCTTTGACCAGTGAGTTGCTCTACCGCCAATGCGAAAGGATAAACGAGGTCGCCGTCATGCGTGTTTCGCCACAAACCGTGTTCGCCGGAACCCCATAGGTACTCGTTAGGCGTGCCAGTATCGAGAGAAAAAGAATGCCCGGGCAAGTTGTAGTTCCCACGGCCAACCCAGTGTCCACTTCCGGGAGTCGTTTCAAAGTCATCGACTTGTAACCAAGTAGCGCCAAAATCATCCGAACGCATGACTTGTTGAGCGAACGCAGTGAAGACACTGCCAAATTGATTGGTTTGTACAAACCGAGGTCCAGTCTGCGTATTGTTGTTTGCGACGTGTTCTCGATCGACGTGAGCGAATGATGTGTTCATGCCCGTGGGCTGAACCTCACGTGATTGCCAATAAGAACTGTCTTGACCATTAATCCAATATGGACCTTCCCGCGCCGCCGCATACCAATTGTTTCCGCCGTTATCAGTCATCCAAATATTTCCTGGCGGAAATGAGTAGTCATGCTTGAAGTTATGAACAAGGTAGATGCGATCCTTGTTGGTGGGGTCGACCGCCATCTGGTGAAACTGGCTGAATGTTGCGGTTGGTAATTGCGAGTAAAGCGTCTCTGCAGTCGACTGAGGAATCTCCAGCCAGAACGCAATTGCTCGAAAATACTTGTCTCGATAAGCGTTCAACGTGATGTGATTTAGATCAATCGCCAGATCGCCCGTAAGATTCTCCCAGTTGGTACCGCCGTCGGCGCTTCGGTAGACACCGCCAGTTGTGTCAATCGAATTTCCGTTGGGAGTGTAGTGAGTAATTTCCACGATGTACAAAAAGAACTCGTTCGTTGCGCTGTCGTAGAAATTCGCCATGTCGCGCGGTTGGTTGTGCGGCAGACCGTTGCCAGCCACAATTGCCCAAGTCAGTCCGCCGTCAGTGCTTTTAAATACTCCGTATTGGCAGGAGGCGTAAACGTCGTCGGAGTTACGCGGGTCGACGAGGATCCGGCTAAAGCTGGCGTCTGCAGGAAAGGGAGCGGAAACTTCTGTCCAAGATTGTCCTTTGTTTTTGGAGAACAGTATGAAACCCTCCGAGTGATTTCGATCGGACGTTTCAATAATCCCGTTCCTCGTATAGTGAGTATGTTTGATCATCCACCCTTGACCGGCCCCGATATACCAATTGTCGTCGTTGCTGGGATCGACTGAGATCACGTTGTGTTTTTCTGAGTTACCTGATTCGGGGTGCGTGTCGATCAACGAATCCCAGCTTTGTCCGCGATCATTCGTTGAATAGATCTGGTTCTTGGCAGTCATCATGCCGAAGTCTGGGTTCTGGTGGGAGAAGTCCATCCAAGTGGGGCCGTTTGGGTGCGTGCCGTTGCCGTCCCAATCGCGGTAACTGGTCCAAAAATTCCCGCCATCAAGTGTGAGATGGCCATTGCCCATATCCAATTCGGTGTACATAGCGTTGGGATCACCGTTGTTGATGAAGAATTTGTCAATGTAGCCCGACATGCTGGGCCCAAATGTCTGCCAAGTCATATCCGGATTTGAATCGACATGGTTGGTTTGTAAGTTTGCAAACCAGTCATTGGTTAAGTCGCCAGTTTTGGAAATAGTGACGTTGTCGATCCAAAGCTCCCGCCCGATCAGACTGCCGGGGATGTTGAAGGCCAGCAGTACGACATCAACTTGGCCTTTACTGCTTTCGACGTTCAGGTTGCTCCACGCCGAAGTGGTGCCTCCAAATGGCGTCAACGAGACGTCGGCACTATCGACTGTATCGTTGTGGTAGGTGTAAGCGACTCGATACCATGTCCCACGGTTAGTGTTGGCTAGATCCTGCCAATTTCCTCCGTTGCGATGCCGAAGGATATTGTGCAACGTCAGTCGCCCGGCGTTTGACGATCCGTCTTGGATTTCAAGAATGGGTAGTACCGAATCAACTGAATAGAAATCAAACTCAACCGTCAGACTCTCACCCTCATGCACAGCACCACTTGGCATCGTGAACTCAATGTTCACTTCACCTGTATTCGAATTGTCGTCCAATCGCAGTGAGTTTCCCCCCGGGTTACTTGCGGCAGTGAATGCAGACTCAGGACCATCAGCCGTCGCGGTCGACTGGGAATTGGCGCCGACAATCGTCCATAAACTAGAGATGGTCCCATCGAATGTGTCGCGCAGTAATTCGGTAGTTTGCGCGAAGGTTTCTTGTGCAGAAATCGTTGCGATGACACATGCGACAAGAAACAAGAACAGATTTTGTTTAGGACGAATCATATGCCGGTAGGCCAGGAAAGTGAGTTGAAAAGAGTGTAGGCCAACAAGCCAAATTAAAACCCAAAATGGCGGAGTATTCTTCGTGATATATTTCAGCCTATGTTTGGCTGATAGCTCGAGCAGACTAATGTAACGACAATGGGCAAACAAGCCTTTTGCGATCGAGATGCTGTATGCAGCGTGCCGGGCTTGCGATAGGTACGATTCTAGGGCCTACAGCAATTGTGTGTTAGCTCACCGTTTTCAAAGCATTTTACGGGCGTGATGGTTAACGTTGGGGGGCAATAGCGGATTGAAATTGTTAACGTTTTGGACTATAGTTTAGCTCTATTCCTGCAACTTTCTTTGCCCGCCGGCACATCATTTTTTCCACTTGGAGTTGAACGTTGAGTCATCACTTCACGCAGACACAGGGCGTTAGCAAAAAGCAAAACAAGCGGGACCGAAGATCCAATCCGGCTAAGCGCTCATCATCGCGGAAGCAATCTTCGCTTTCCTATGGTGTGATGGAACCCCGGGCGATGTTGGCCGTAGTGATCAATGAGTTCGTTGCGTCAAATGTGACTTCTTTTGAAGACGGGTATGGTTCGAATCCTGACTGGATAGAACTTCGCAACACCGGTACCTCAGCGGTGGATCTAAATGGCTACCACCTGTCCGACAATCCGGCCAATCCTTTCGGCTGGCGGTTTGACCAGCCTGCGATTCTTGGGCCTCAGGACTATATGGTGGTTTTTGCATCGGGTAACAACGAAGTTGATCCCGGTGGCTTCTTTCACACCGACTTCAAACTCTCTGCCGGAGGTGATTACATTGGCTTGTTCGATCAAACTGGCAATCTGCTGTCTGAATTCGGTTCCAACGGTGCAGATTATCCAGCTCAGGTTACTGACGTTCCCTACGGAAATGGTTCGAATAGTTTGACGTTACTCAATGCTTCAAGCCCCAGCCATTATTTTGTGCCCTCGAGTGATATTGGCACCACTTGGACGCAGCTTGGATTCGATGCTGCAGCGGCCGGATTCACGGCAGGCTCGTCAGCAATTGGTTACGAGAACAATTCCAACAGTGCTACCTCGTACGACAATGAGATTCTTAATCCGGAACTACCTAGCGGAACGACAACGGCGTATCTGAGGACTGAATTTGAGATTGCCGATGCGTCGGCGATCAGTAACTTAACGCTTGACCTGAAATACGATGATGGGTTTGCGGTGTACCTAAACGGATTCCTTATTTTTTCAAGGAATGCCGGGAATGGACTGAGCTGGAATGCGACTGCCTCCGGACAGAACCCTGATCTAAATGCTCTGGAATTTGAGTCGTTTGACCTAAGCGGTCCGATCGGGCTATTGCAAAACGGCACCAACGTTCTGGGTATTCATGCGCTAAACGCGTCCTCCGGTAGCAGTGATTTCTTGATGGTACCAAGGCTCTCAACGACGTCGGGATTTGCCGGTGTCGGACACTTATCAGCCCCTACACCTCTTTCGAGTAACACGACGATAACGACGCTGGGGCCAGAAGTGGACAACGTTACTGCCAATGGTGTGGCAGTCAATCCGAATCAGTCTTTGGTAATTTCAGCGGAGGTTTCTCCAAGGTCTTTGCCTGTCGATCCCTTTGGCGTGGACATCACCTACCGTCAAGGTTTTGGCCCTGAGATCACATTGTCTGCCAACGACGCTGGCCTGCTTGGAGATGCCGTAGCCGGTGACGGGATTTACTCGGCGACCGTTCCTGATGTCGGTGACGCAGGCGACATGTTGCGGTGGTATGTAACGGCTGTAGATAGCGA
>CAYTPS010000152.1:0-4454 GCA_964439245.1 uncultured Pirellulaceae bacterium
TCAAGAAACAGCTCTGGGTTCTTTTGATACACAAAACGACCAATATAGCCGACGCCTGTTCGCTTCGTGATATCCGTGGGCTTAAGCGGTGCGATACCGTTGTGCACAACTCGATACGACTTGTTATTGGGTAGGAGTTTTTGACGGACGGCTAATTGACGGTCGTAGTCAGAGACAAAAAACACATGATCCATTCGCCTTATGGTCCAACACTCGGCCATCCACCCCATCGTCTTGGGGATGAGTGATTTCTGAGCGTGGTGAAAACCGTGCACGGTGTACGCCGTCGGAATCTTGCGTGAAAGGAAGCTTCGAAAAAATCCTGCGCGTCCTCCATGGCAATGAATCAAATCCGGTTGCTCGGCCTCAATCGCCTTTCGTACCGTAGCGACCGCTTCACGATCCAATCGACCACGAAAGAAATCGCCTCCGATGACTTTAATGCCCTTAGATTGCGCTAAATCGAAGAGATAGGTTTCCTTTTGGGTAAGCAAAACATTTTCGTAGCTTGTTCCTAGTCCGGTAAGCAGTTGCATCACGTGGTTGGTACCACCGCCCGGTGCTCCATCGGCAACAAATTGTAGGATTTTCATGACTGACTCTTGCTTGAATAGATGAGGTTTGAATTTTGCGGCTCGCCAAAATCACTGGGATCAACATGTTGCTTCCACTTGTTCAATCCCTAGTGCGGCAACCTTCGCACGATCAGGAGACGCACCAACCCAATGGCATAGATCGCGGCCGAGAATTTCAGATGTCTTGCGCACATCTTCGGTGAAGTATTCGCAAAGTTCGGCTCGAAACTCCGGCGTCAGTGGCGAGCGTTTGGTTGGTTTACGGAACCAGTGCTTGGCCTGATCAACCCATCCGCCTTTAAATTGTCGGGCAGTAACGCGAATCGTTTCAACCACTGGCTTCAAAGGAGCAGGTGGGTCGAGCACCAGTTTTGAAAACAGCGGAAATTTATGATCGTGCGACGCATTGACCCGCTCAAACGACTCTTTTTCGAATGTGGGCAAGTCGAGAAACTCCAACGTTTCTTGGAACGCCCCCGCGTTATCGGCGGCGAAGTCGTCGAAGATCATGACGGTGCGGTTTTCTGCTGGTACAAGGTCGAAAAATCTCTCTAGTTGCCCGGCGTAACTTGCCACGTCCCGATATTGAAGGAACTGCGGCGCGATACAGCCTTTCGGCAATCGGTGGCCTGATAAACGTTCATCTTGCAAGCTCCAAGCCTTCTCAAAATCCGGCTCGTGCTCAATGTAGGCGAACAAGCATTCCGAGTGAAACGCGTGAGCGACATCAACAGGATTGCGCAACATCACAAGGAATTTTGCGTTAGGGTTGAAATCCATAATTCGCTCGACGGCGACTTTGGAGGCAAGGTAGTTGGTAGACCCTTCACAGACGACAGAGTGCTCGGCGTTTGCGGGTGCAAACAACTCTAGGTAACGCTGCATGTCAGTCACGTTGTGAAGTTCTTGCAGCATTGGGTAATCGCCACTCCAAAAGAAAGGTTCCTTCGGATCGCAGAGAAATACGTTGGGGTGCTGATTGAGATAGGCCGCCATCGCACTGGTGCCACACTTTGGGGCTCCAATGATGAAGGTATTGGGGATTTTAGACGACATCGAGTGAACCTTTACGGATGAAAATTCTTGCATGTGAAATGACTTGGGGAACGTAGCCTATGTCGAAGTGAGTCCAAATGCCGACCAGCTTCTTGGCAAGCCACCAGTTTGCGAGGCTTTGAAACGTCAACGCTCCACACATTGCCAACGCCAGTCCATTGATTCCGGCAAGGTGGATTCCTAGTGGGCCCAGCGTGAAGATTGCCACGGCTGATACTGCATTGACGGCCATTGTTTTGTTTTGATGCCCCGCCATCGCCAAGACGATTTCACACGGCCCTGTCAGAACGCTGATCAATTGCCCTGCGACGAGGATCTGTAAGATGTATGCGGCTTGGCCATAGAAACTGCCAAAGACGAATGAGAGGATTTCTTCTGGAAACAGAAACAACACAGTGCCAATCAGAAGTCCAGGAATGCCCGAGACAAAGGTCGCCAAGCCAACCATCTGCTGCAGTTGCTTGATCTTTTTCTTTGCAATTAGCTCCGGCACAAACGAGATGATGGCCGTTCCCGTTATCTGGAGGGGAATAGTCAGAACGCCCAACATCCGTTGAGCGGCACAATAAATCGCAACCGACGCCGGTAGGATCAACGCGCCAGCCAACCAGACGTCTGCCTGTGAGAGCGTTACTCCGAAAGTTTGGGTAAGCATAAGAGGAATCGCTAACAGCCAAACGGACTGAGCCGAAAACTTTGTCTTTGCCGATTCAGCATTTTGATTATTTAGCTGGCAATGCAACTCCGATGTCGCATCAACGTCTGCCCGAAGTGAATAAAGTTTCACCGCCAGCGGAGGCAGTGTCACTACGAAACATGCTAGATACATTGAAAGGACGGTGGTCAGCGTCGTGGCATCCGAAACGGACCAAACGGCAATCAATGCGATCAGAAACATCAGATGAGGGACCGGGCCTCCGGCAGGGCCTCCAAAGAGATTTGACCAGTTAGTTTCGTGGAAACCGCGCGTCGTTTCGGCCAACACAAAATGAATGTTGCGAACCAATACAATGCCACCGAACAGACCGGCAATCGTCCAACGTGCCACTCCGTCGTAGATTGACATGAATTGAGAACAGATCAGAAACGCAATCGCGCCCACCAATAGACCTGCAACAATCGAAGTCAGAACGCCCAGGTTGACGATCTTCCCAACAGTGTGGGAATCGTAAGACGCATCTTCAGCCAAGACTTTTACCAGTGCGCGGTTCATTCCGCAGCTGGCCAACAATGAAGTTAGCGTGGCCAAGGAGAACAACAGCGCGAAAAGTCCAAAGTCGGTTGGTTCGAGACTTCTAGCCAACACGGCGTTGAAACCGAATAGCGCAATGAATGCGAGGACCCGAGCGAACAACACGCGGACAGCGCTGGATGAGAACCTAGCTAGTATTGACTTATTTGACATTTCAGATCGACACGCCTTAAAAGGCGCCCTCTCGGAAAAGAACAGTCTTTACGGTGCGGCCAAGAATGTAAAAATCAAACCACAGTGACCAGTTGCGAACGTAGTAGTCATCCAGTTCAACTCTTTTGTCATAGGTGGTCAAATTTCGTCCTGACACTTGCCAGTAACCAGTGATTCCCGGCGTCACTCGTAAATACGTTTCAAATTTGTCTTCGTATTTTTCTACTTCATTGGTCACGATCGGACGCGGTCCAACCAGCGACATTTCTCCGACAAACACATTCCATAACTGCGGAAGTTCATCGAGGCTGGTCTTACGTAGAAATCGTCCAGAGGATGATACGCGTGGATCGTTCTGTAGCTTCTGAGTGGCTTCCCACTCTTCTCGCATCGCCGGATTCTCGGCCAGCGTCTTTTCCAAGACTTCATCGGCATTGACGCACATAGAACGAAACTTCCACGCCTTGAATCTTCGTCCGTTGCGTCCGATACGTTCGTGTCCGAAGAACAGAGGTCCCGGAGAAGTGATCTTTACCCAAGCGGCCAAAAATAACAGCAACGGCATACCAAGAGTTAACGCAGTTCCAGAGATGAGCACATCTGCAATGCGTTTTGTAATCTGGGCTCCCGGTTGAAGCAATTTGTCTTCAATCATGATGCCGCCGTTCTGCCCCATCGCCCACAGCGAGGGAAGTCTTTCGTCGTCGGGGACGATAATCACGCGTGAAAAGTCTGGCAAATAGGTCTTCACAACATCAGCGATCTTGTTGTCAGGTCGCCCACATCGATGGACCAGTGCGACGAACGTTTCATGTCCGTTCATCAGTCTCGCCGCTTCACCGGAATTTTCTACGGATCCAAGGTAGTACGGCCGCAGTTCGTCATCGAGTGAGCTAGGAAGTTCGTCTTGGACAAAACCTATCGGACGTAGACCGCTCGGCGCATTCTTTAGGTGGCCTGAAAACAACGAATTGACACGACGATGGCAGTCGAAAACCACACATCGCACGCCCCACCAATTGGTTGTGGAAAGCATGCCACGCACAGCCGACCGCATGATTGGTAGGACAAGTAGCACTACGGGAAACGTGAACAGAACGAAGTAACCCTTCCCCGTTGAAATCAGTGTAGCGGCAATGAAAACGAACAAGAGGCAAATGCCTGTGATACATTGCCGGAACTCATAGATCGGGTTCATTCCCATTCCTGAGTACAGACCGAGAATCATAAACAGTCCGGTAAGACCAAGAATCAAGGAGAAAATAATAATCGGCGGTGCCGATGCTGCTCCAGCAAACCCCAAAAAGGAAGCGATGATCCAGCCGCCCAGAATGCTAGAGATCAAAGAAAATATATCAGTCACACCCAGCGGCGCCGAAGTCCTAACCATTTGGAAGAAATACTTGAAATGGTCGGCA
>CAYTPS010000152.1:4464-10998 GCA_964439245.1 uncultured Pirellulaceae bacterium
TCGGCACCAGGATTGGCAGCACGTGTAGACGGTTGTCGGGAAGCCTTCCCCCGAATGGGAAGATTTGGGTATGTGGGCGAATTTGGGAACATGATCGAGTGACTTCTTGGTTTTAGAAAAGGTGAACAACTGCCCTCCAAGGGTATGGGCAGTGTGTTTGCGCGGGTTTAACCCCAGCGCGGAAAAGAGAGCGAATGAAACCTATGTCGCCCTTCACCAATGTCAAAGCTGGAACGGACACCAATTGCCTAAAGTCGCGATTTATCAAAATGCCTAACGGATCCTCCGATGGTGAGGACCGTACTGTGTTGCGTTTTCGCCTCATGTATTTCGTCTACGCAACGTCGGAAAACCGCTAGCGTTTTACGGAGCATCTCCTTGCCCTTTTTGATTTGGAGTAGATGTGCTGCATGCAGTCCCAATTGGGGGTATGCTCGATGATTGCCGTATTGACGCAGCTCTCAGCAACATCTAATTAACTGTAAAAACGCGTCCAATTTTGTTTGTTCGTCGGGCAAATCCCGTCAAACCTATGCGGCCAGTTTCTTCCCAATTTCTCTTGCTGAACCTCATTGCGCTATTGTTGTGCGCGCTCACCGGTTGCCAATCGGTTCTGCGTTGCTCAATTCGTCCAAACGACTTGCACTTCGATGCCATTCCCGAATCGCGTTCCACCCAAGTTCAAATCGATCATCGGCTGCTGGGCACTCCGATCGATGCTGAGCACACCGTGACCAAAGGAGATGTGCTGGGAATCTACATCGCTGATGTTTTGGGAGACAGAGAAGAGCTCCCTCAGGTGGCCTATCCTTCATTTCGCACCAAAAACTCTCCAATCGAACCATTCGTAGGCCAGCCGATCAAAGTTGAAAGCGACGGAACGATCAAGCTCCCCTATGTCAGCCCGATTCAGGTTGAAGGCATGTCGCTCCCGAAAGTACGCGATGCGATCTCGAAGCAATATGTCAATGTGGAAGGAGTGGTCAAAGAGGGGCGCAGCAATGTTTTTGTCTCCTTGATTACCCCCCGGTTTCATCGCATCTATGTTGTTCGACAAGACACGCGTTACAACATGCCGGGGCTAATTACCACGCGCGAGCAAGAAATATCTAGACGCTGGTCAGGAACGACACTCTACCTCGAACCGAAGGAATGTAGCGTTCTGACAGCACTAATGCGAACCGGAGGTCTACCGGGAATCGACGCACAAAACGAACTGTGGGTAATGAAGGGAATCCCCAAGGAGGACCTGCAAGACGTTTGCATTCCTATGCTCAAGAAGCTTGAAGGACCATCTCCCATGATGATCCCGAAATCAACGTCGAAGTTGATACGTATTCCGCTGATGCAACAGCTGGGAGAAGAACTTCCATTCTCACAAGAGGACGTCGTCCTTGGTGACGGCGATGTGGTTTTCCTTCCACGCCGCGACGGAGATCATTTTATGACCGGAGGCATGTTGCCCTCCGGTAGGTATCCTCTTCCACGCGACCGAGATCTCGACATTCTCGAGGCCATCGCAATTTCCACTGGCCCTCAACTTGGCCCTGGTTCGGGAACGAGACCGCCGAACTACGCCGGTGGAGGAAAGGGAATCCTTCCTCCAACCGATGTCGTCATCATACGCCGACTATCGACTGCCAATCAAATCAAGATTCATGTCGACTTAAAAAGATGTCTTGATGATCCCAGTGAGCGTGTGCGGATTGCGCCGGGAGATTTGATACTGCTCAAATTCAAGAAACGGGAGATGGTCGGCAACATCGCCATGAACCTGTTCAATCTAAATTTCACCCTCTCAAGAGTCTTGGGGGCGACAAATGGCACCACCATCATCCAGTAGATGGAAATCGGTTCATTCTGAACTGACCGCAGCACCTTGATCGACATGCGACGGTCGTGCACCACGTTGCGTTACTAACCCCAACAGCATGAACACAACTGGCTGGGTAATCCAAAACGTATAAATGTCGGACGTAAAACAATTCGCCAACTGGCCGCAGCAAACCGGGATCATGATCACTGCATAAGGATCCCCAGCATAGTATCGGCAAACCAGCTGATACAAAACCGTCACGACAAACATCGACATACACAAGAACCCCAACGCGCCAGTCTCGAGCATCACCGATAAATAGGAGTTATCTGGCGATTCTTCATGCAATCGCACTCCCATTTTGTACCCCCAACCGGTCAGCGCTTTCTCGTTCATCATCGCAATGTACTCTGGCCAGTTATCGGCACGGTTGGAAGTAAACTCGCTCGCACTGCCACCGCCGTATCCGGGGATAAACCGCTTGAGGTTGGTCTCAACAACATTCGAACTTCCACCGGAGGACGATTGGGGCATACATTGAGCAGCACAAGCCAACAGAATTATTCCTAACACGCCATAGATGACTGCCAAGGTGACCCATTGATGGACTTTCTTTGGGATCCGATACAGAATCACGAACGGGAGCCCCGCAGCCATCAAATGCAACAGCGACGCGCGTGAGGACGCAATGATCATCACGTAAAAGAACAACACGATCGCCGCGCCAGCCAAGACGAATCGAAACCGATTTTTGCAAACACAAACCAGAAATGTGGCGGTGATAACCGACCACGTCGCCGCCATGTGGCCAAAGGCGCCCGAGTTTCCGATCAAACCACCAGCTCTCAATATCGATCCACCATCCATCCACAACCGCTGTTGGCCTGCCCGCACTTCAATTTGAAAAATGTGAAGCAGTATCCCAATCACAATGGCCACCAGCCCGCCAACGATCCACGAAATAACCGCGCACTTGACGACTTTATCATTGACCGGCACAAAGAGTGAAAAATAGAACGGAATGAAGATGCCAAACAACCTGATCCAGCGAATCGTACAGTCGACGGCAGGTTTAAATTGCTGGATTTGACATAAAGAAATTAAGGCCGCTAAGGAGAACAGCGCAAGTGCGATGTGCGGCGTCTGTATTTTTCCTTTTCTGGGCAACGCGATTAGAACACCGCCACCAATTGGCATCAGTAGATCCGCGGCCCCCAAACCGCCAACGCCAGGCAGGTTCATCGCGATCACTGGAATCAGGAATCCATAACTTATGATCAAATAGAGGTACCATGGCACCGAAACCATAGCCGCAATCAGTCGGTCAATTACGCCACCGACTCCCGTCCGACTGTTGGAAATATCGAGTGGCCGTTGGATAGCTGGAGTATGGTTCATGGATCAAGTTGCCGGGTAACCATCGGTTGAGCCAACATCTGAACGGATGATCCAATCCGGAACAAATCCGAACAACTTCCGCAGTGGTGAGAACTGAATTAGGTCCAATGCCAAGGCAAGGAATGAACCTATGAAGAATCCGACAAGTGTGCAGAGGACGAGAATGACGGGCTTCTTTGGCCACGTCAGCTGTCCTTTTCTTGGGCGTTGGACGATCTCCGCCACGTAGCTTCCAAACTGGGAGAGAAGCGTTTGCTTCTGCATTTTGTCCAACAGAACAGAGGCCAGTTCCTTTGACTGCTCGTAGTCGTCCTTAAGTTGCTGCGCTTCGATGCTGAAATCGTAAAGCTCTTTCGACAAAGCCACCTCTGTCTCGATCTGACTTTTGACGAATGCGATTTCTTCTTCAACGTCCTTGGCTTCCTCAGAAAGCAGAACCTCGTAGGCCGAAACGAGA
The DNA here is from genome assembly GCA_964439245.1 of uncultured Pirellulaceae bacterium. Lineage (GTDB taxonomy): Bacteria > Planctomycetota > Planctomycetia > Pirellulales > Pirellulaceae > Mariniblastus. The sequence goes on from CAYTPS010000152.1 coordinate 8,136, forward strand.
TCTTTCGGCGTCAGTTCAGAAGGGCGTTTTTGAGAATCGTTCAGCTCTTCCCGTTTGATGATCTCCTCTTCAAGGAGCTTTATGTCGGCCTTCATATCAACGAACCTAGGATGATTTTCTCCCAAGTTTGAAGCAGTTGCATTGAGTTCAACCAGCCGAGTCAACAGATCATCGTACCGAGCGCTGGCAACTTCCTGTCGTTCAGGATAGTTTCCTTGAAAGATCTCGGCCATTTTTTCACCCTGAACCGAAATTAGAATCTCAAGTCTCGGCAAATGAATGTCGTCCACCAGTGCAAGGCGTTCCAGATCAGAAAGCGGCACTCCGGTTACCGGATGGTTTTTGCGTTGAAGGATCTCAATGCGGGAGGCAACGTTCTTCTGTTGAATTTCAAGATCAGATAGTTCAATTTCGAACTTCTCGATTCGCAGCTGATGGCTATTGTTGAGCGTGTCGCGATCCCAGACCCCCGGCGCCGTCTTTAAAAAGTCGCGATACCGACGGGATTTTTTTTCGATCTCTCCTTGAACGCGTGCCTTCACGTCGGACAGTAGATCAAGTGCCTTTGTTTGATCATCCAGTGTGGAGGAACTCAAATAGTTTTTGTAGGTCTCCAAAACCGCTTCTATGACCTGCGGACACTCTCGTGCGCTTTTGTGGCTGTATTCAAGCGATATAACGAATGCTCCGGCAGAATCTCCTGATCCGGCTCGGCCCGCTTTGAGGTCCTCACGGATTAGATCTCCCAGGGATTTATCGCCAAGTTCTCGGTGTTCCGCATGGATCGCATCGAGCTCTTCAAGCTCATGCAAATGAAAATCTTCAACGGCCTTGTCGACGATTAACGAACTGCCAATCAGTTGAACGTGAGTTGCAAACAGACTGTCGTAGGCTTTGGGGTCGGGAACACGTGTCGAATCATCCATAAATGTCGGAAGCTTTTGGTATACCAACAGCTTACCGTGAGATGAAAACATTTTTTCGGACGTTTTGATAACCACCGCACCACAGACGACACCGACAAACGCGCACACCGCCACCACCCACCAGCGCTCAAGAAGCGTGACGTAAAGGGCTTTGGGATTTGTGCAATGTCGAAAGAAGGATTTACCCACTTCTTCGACATCGATATCGCGTAAGTTCATCGCTATTTGACTTCTTCCAACTTCAAATCACTTGAAGGATTATTGACTTTTTGCTTCGAGAGGTAGTCAGCAGGTCCGATCGCAGTTTTCTGTTTCCATTGTCGATGCGAGCTTTCAACGACCTGCATCAGACTCTCTCGAAATACTTCACGGCTGAACAGTTCGGCATGTTTTCGGATTTCGTCAGCATCAAAGAACTCTTTGGGCAGGTCGGCGACGGTCTGCATCGCCCGAGCAACCGACTCCACGGTCTGTTCCTCGAATAAGATGCCCGTTTTGCGATCGACGACCGTTTCGGCGACACCGCCTCGATTGATTCCGACCACGGGCGTTCCGCATGCTTGTGCTTCGACCGGCATGATTCCAAAATCTTCCACTGCGGCAAACACAAACGCTCTAGCGCGACGCATATAGTCGTGCATCACTTCGTCAGATTGATAGCCAAGAATCTCTACATTGTCGCCGGCTTTGGATTTAATTTTCTTCATTTCCGGACCGTCGCCAATCAAGACCAATTTCTGATCGGGCAACTGTTTCATCGCATCGACGACCATGTCAAATCGCTTGTAGGGTACCAAACGACCGGCGGCCAAAAAGAAATCTTCTTTGTCGTGCTTGACTGTCATTTTGTGAACATCACAAGGCGGATAGACGACGTGTGCATCTCGGTTGTAGGTTTTTTTAATACGATTGGCGACGTAGCCAGAGTTCCCCATATAGACATCGGGGCGGTCAGCCGTGGATCGGTCCCACATACGTATGTAATTAAGTGACGATCTAATGATCGACGACTTGATTCCCCAACCCAACTTTTCTTGTTCAAGGTATTCTTGGTACATATCCCATGCGTAGCGGATCGGTGTGTGCACATACGTTAGGTGCAGTTGCTCGGCACTTGTTAGAGCTCCTTTACCAAAGGCATGGCTCGACGAGATCACGATCTCGTAAGGACGCAGATCAAATTGCTCGATCGCTATCGGCATCAAAGGCAGGTAATTTCTGAATCGCTTTTGGAATGGCAAACGATTGATAAAAGAGGTTTTGATCGGCTTGCTGATCCCGAGAGATTCTCGCTCTTCATTGGTCAAATGATCGACTAGCGAAAACACGTCGGCATCAGGAAAGCAATGCATAATTTCCTTGACGACTTTTTCCGATCCAGCAATGCAATTGAACCAATCGTGGACGACGGCGACTTTGGGCATGTGTTTAAACTCATAAGGAGTAAGGAGAAGAGAGGAGCATCCAACGGCGCTATTTAGGTGTAAAAGAGTAGCTTTCTCATATGAGCTGTCTGACAATAAGCGGGAGAATCACGAATTAGTTTCCCAATACAATCGTTAGGACCCGACTATTTGGTTCGGAATCGGCCTCTCAACGCGCTACAAGCCAACATGCCGAGTGAGGTGCGAACGCTCCGCCGCTGAAAAGCACTGCACGAATTCCGCCACCACCAACGCAAGAAATTTGATTTAGCTCTCTGGCTCGACGTTAGGAAGTCCAATAGACTCTTGCCATGAACAACAACTCAATCGTGAACGTTGAAGAGCTTATTCCGGGCTACCCCGTTATGAGTGTCAAACATCCAAAGTGTACGGCCAAAGTGGCACTTCATGGCGCCCACGTTATGGCCTGGCATCCGACAGACCATGAAGAAGTCCTTTACCTGAGCCGCGAAGCAGTTTACCGAGAAGGAAAGGCAATCCGCGGCGGCATTC
>CAYTPS010000153.1:0-10944 GCA_964439245.1 uncultured Pirellulaceae bacterium
CCCGACATCAACAGGTGATTGACCAGCCCGCCAAGTATCCCCAGCAAACTCATCGCCAACAACAAAAGAATCCACCAGATCTTGGGGGCTTTTTCTGCTTCCCAAAACCCGCATGCAGTCTCAGTGACGCCCTCGTAATCTAGGCCACCCAATACCAGCGGCGTACGCTTTGAAGCGTCGTCGTACGTATTGTTCAAGCCATGGGGATCAACCGTCGTAGCCATTCTTGTTTCCGTTTTATTTAATCTTAAGTGTTTTGTTCGTTGTCTTTAATCTGCAATGCCTGATTCAGAATTAGGCTCCGCTTGCCGCTTCCGCTGCTTCACGCTTGTAGTCGCGCGGTTTTGAGGCACGATCGTCCGCGTCAATCATCTTCGGGTGAACGTTTCTCACCCGAGCCAGATAGACCGTACGCGGCCAGTTGTTCAACTCTTCGAGCATCGAATAGGCACGTGGGCTGTTGTGAGCCGCATGCACATCGCTACCTACGCGATTCAAATCGCCAAACGTGATGGCCTTCGTTGGACAAGCGTCCTGACAAGCCGTTGTAATTTCGTTGTCACCAATTTCGCGGTGCTCGGCCTTGGCCTGAATCTTGGTGTTCTGAATTCGCTGAACGCAGTAAGTACACTTCTCCATAACACCGCGGCTGCGGATCGTGACTTCCGGGTTCATCATCAAGTTCTGCAAGTTGCGATCGCCGGCGTCCAATTTGTCGGCGCCCGGGTACTTGAGAAACGTCTTGGCATCAGAGTAATTGAAGAAGTTAAACCGCCGCACTTTGTAAGGACAGTTGTTGCCGCAGTAACGTGTCCCGATACAGCGGTTGTAAACCATGTCGTTCAGCCCTTCATGGCTGTGGACGGTCGCAGCGACCGGGCAGACGGTTTCACAAGGAGCGTTTTCACAGTGGTGACAAGCCACAGGCTGATGCACAATCATTTTGTCATCGCTCTCTGCGGCGTCATCGTTGTAAAGGTTATTGCCGTAGTAGCGGTCAATGCGAATCCAGTGCATCTCGCGACCGCGGCGGACGTCATCACGACCTACAACCGGCACGTTGTTCTCGCTTTGGCATGCCACCACGCACGAGTTACAGCCGATGCATTTATTCAAGTCGATGGCCTTGCCCCACACGTTGGTGTGAGCAGGATTCTCCATCGTGTAGTCTTCACGTGTTCCCTTGGTAATGTCGAACAGGTGGTGATGCATGTGGAATGCTTCAGGCCAACGCGCCTTATGCCCATGCCCTCCATGACCATGATCGTCACCGTGTCCGCCTTCGTGGTCATGGCCTTCACCAGCGTGCGCGGCGTGGTCATCATGGCCGTGATCATCGTGCCCATGACCATCATCGCCGTGAGCTTCCTTTTTGTCTTCGGTCGGAATCGCACCGCCCGGATTGAAACTGACGTTGGTCACAATCGGAAGGGCCATCGACTTCACTGGTTGCTTCGGTGCCGATGAGTGCTTTTGGTCGTGCGGGTGATCGCCAGTATTGTCCAGCTTGAACGCGTCAGGATGCGCTTTGACGAATCCTTTAAAGCTCTCATAGCTACCTTCACGAATCAGTCCACTACGGTCAGTGTCCGTTTTGTCCTTGTTACGGAACATCCGGGCCTGAATTTCATTTCGGCCGACAGGGTCGATGTCCCAAGGTTCTTGAACGATAGCCAATTTATAAACGCTGCCCGAACGAGTAACGTTCTCAGCACTCAAGCCACTAACGAACCCCCAGTTCTCAACGGAGCGAAGTGGAGCCACGTCGACACCCACCGGCTTGACACCCAAATCCTTATCGCCGCCGACGCGTCCAGCACGCTGGCGGCCGTATCCGATTGCCAAACCGATCGAACCGTCGGCTTGACCGGGTTGAACATGGACGGGCAAAACAATCTCGCCACCGTTGACGCTGAACGTTGCTTTGGTGTGCTGCCTTAGACCAAGTGCTTTGGCCGTTTTCGGACTGACCAAAGCTGCATTGTCCCAAGTGATCTTCGACGCGAAATCAGGCAGTTCTTGCATCCACGCGTTGTTTGCGAATTGGCCATCGTACATTGCAGCAGACGGAGTGAACACGAACTCCAACGACTTCTCATCCCACGGCTTGGCCCAAGAATGCTCTCCGGCAAGTTCCGGCATGTCCTTGGCGTCAACGCTGGCTTCGGCGGCTTCTTGTCCAGCGATGAATCCATCATGCACAGCCTGTTTCCACTGGCTGTCGGATAGCCCGGCTGTTTCTTTGATGATGGATTGGCCGTCGGTTTCCGACTCGCCCAGCAACATCGCCAGCGTTTCGACAATCGACTTGCCACCGAAAAGCGGATTGATCAAAGGCTGACCGACACAGACCGAACCATCGTCTGCCTGGCCGTCTTTCCAAGACGCCAACGGATGAGCTAAGTCAGCGACTGTCCCGCAAGCGACGCTGGTTTCATTTTTGTAAGTGGAGAAATGAACTTTGTTTGGAATCGCAGCAATCACATCTTCAAGGCCCAGCGCCTTCGGGGCTCCGTAGACCGGATTGCCACCAAGCACGACCAGCGTTTCGATCTTTCCTGCCTTGGCATCTGCGACCAAAGCTTCAATTGACTCCACTGCTGTTAGGCGATCAGCATCTGGCAATTCGGAATAGGTCACCGTATTGCCGACGTTACCAAATCGCTTGTTAAGCGCGTGAACGGCAGCATGAACTTCTGGCGGTTGTGATTCGCCACAAACCAACAAACTATGACCGGCGTGTTCGATCAGGTCAGCAGCCATACAAGAAAGCAAACGCGGGCGATAAGGCAGTTTGGTGTCGATAGCTTTGTTTGCATCAACTGCCGCAACGAGTGACTTCAAAAACTCACCGATCTTGCCAGACTGAACCGACACGCGATGATCCGCTGCAGCTCCAGTGGTCGTATGCTGACTTTCGACCACGTACAGACGGTTCATGATTTGACCATTGGCTTTGGCGGCCGCGGCATCTGCGTTGCGAGATTTAGCAAACGAAACCGCATTGCCAACGGCTGCAGCGTCGACGCCCATGAAATCCGCATCTAGCGAAATAATAACTTTCGCTTTATCGAAATGATTGACTGTTCGAACGGCTTTACCGAATGCCTGCTTGGCTCCGGCGCGCGTGTTGTCATCGTTGATCAGGCTGTAGCCGTACCACTGACCTTTGAATTTACCCTTCAACCGCAGCAGCGAAGGAGACAAGCTGTTTTCAGCAAGAATCGCGACTTTGGACTGATCGCCCATGTAACCCTTGATGCCGTCGATCACTTGGTCAAACGAAGCGTCTTCCCAATAAGTACGACGAGAATTCTCACGCGTATTTAGGATCGCTCCGGTTCGCAAACGATCCGGATCATAGAACTCAAGCATGCGCGCTTGAGTGAACGCCGAAGAAGCGCCCGCGCTGCGTGGGTGTTTTGGATTTCCATCAAGCTTGATCGGACGTCCGTCGAAGTTGGTCGAAACGATCGGCTGAGCCACGCCGCCTAGTTCGATCATGGAAGCAAACTTTTGTGGGATGCCGGGAATGCGATCGACGGGGCGAAAGGCAAACGGAGCGATTTTTTCTTCTTCGTATCGGCAACCGGCGGTGCTACCAAGTGCCAGCGACGCGCCCATGATTTGCAACCAGCGACGACGCGACACGCCGTCTCCGTCGAAGCCCTCTGTTGCTGTACCGAAGTCGCGGTCAATGGCCTCGTTGAATTCAGGAGAACCCTGAAACTGATCAAGGTCCAGACCGTTGGCGGCAAGGTCAACGTTTTTAGAATGCGGTTTATTCATGGAATTTGAATGTCTTGGTTTTAGTTCGCTGCCCCGTGTTGGCCAGCCGTGTTGTTTGGAGTTGATGCAAACGCTGAGAGAAACGATTCGAAGTTAGCGATGACAGGTCGAGCAACTGATGTTCGGGTTGATTTCAAGCTTCTCCGCCCATTCCTTGTGATAAGCGGCTTCGGATTCCTCGTCTTCCCAATCCATGTCTAACTGGGTAACCATTTGAGGATCACGAATGTGAGGCTCGGGATTTCGGTGACAGTCCAAGCACCACTTCATCGACAGAGGTTCGACCTGTTGAACAACTTCCATTTGGTCGATGCGGCCGTGACACGAAACACAACTGACCCCACGAGCAATGTGCACGCTGTGATTGAAGTAAACAAAGTCCGGCAAGTCATGGACACGTTCCCACAAAACAGACTTGTTGGTTTCCAATGATTTACGAATAGGTTCGAGCGTCGATTTCTCCGGGTGAACCACACCGAGATCGCGACCGGTTTGCCAAACGCCGTCTACCATTTCACCGGTGACTCGATTGCCACCATGACAGTTGCCACAAGTCGCCGCTGGAGGAATCGCAGCGTGACCGGCACGCTCCACAGTGTTGTGACAATAACGACAATCCATCTTCAGCTGTCCGGCGTGCAGTTTGTGACTGAAGGGAACTGGTTGTGGCGGACGGTGTCCGACATTAACAATTTCCGGGTGGGTTGCCGCAAACAGGCATGTCGCGAGGTAACCGGCAACCAGCAGGCCCCCGCCGATAACCATCAGCGTAAATTTGTTAACCCAAGTGGGGAAATGGAATTCTTGCATCGAATTAAGCTCTATTTGCTAGAGTTCTATCGCTTGTATGAGTTGAAGTCCGACAGAGTTGGAAACCAACTCAATCGTTTGTCTAAATTGAATTCGTTCGGTGTTCTTAACAGACTGATAGCAGCCAACGATCAAAAATCGTCAAAACCGCTACGCAGCTGGGGTATTTGGCGTGTTCCTTTGGTCGCAAAAGCATTCCTGCCATCGGCACAATCACCTGCTATCAGTGTCGGTCGTTATCGACATTCTGACCAGTCACAAAGTGTCGCGGGTGCAAACCAAGCTAGGAAATACGTTTCAGGCTGTCTCACAGCGCGGGTATTCTAATTTCGATCGCTCAAAAATGAAAACCCATCGCGAAATCTGATTTACTCTCCTGCAAGCAACATCATCTGGAGCTAAACGCGACCAAGCGCAGGCCCCCAAACGAACCAGCATCACAGGATCAAAAATCGCAGCCCGTTGACTTCCACAGCCGACCGGAACAATGCAGCCACGCAGACAGCGATAAAGGTCCCTATTAGCTCGTTGGAGAATTCGGCCTGAGAGAGACCAATTCGGTCGAATGCCCGCAGCCCAAAATCGTTCGAAGATACAATCGGCAAACTGGGCACTTTCGGTTCTTTTAGGCAGTGAGAAAGCGGGAAGATGGACAAAATGTCGCACCAGCAATTGCGTCTGGTTTGGTGGCCTATTGTCGACAAGAAACCTGCCGAATGTGCCGATTATCTCCAAGTAGCGCAGCATTTACCCGCTAACTTGTTGGCACCTCCAATCTCTAATTCACCGACAGCACAATGAACTGGGAATCTTGGTTTTGTCTCGGGACGCTGATCATGTTGCTGATCACTTTGATCCGCAATCGGATTCCCACAGATGCTGCAATGGTATTCGCTCTGACAGTGATTGTTGGCGTAGGCGCCGCGACTGGTTCAGACAACCTTCCCGACGCAACCCGAGCCGTCGCTGGATTTGGTAACTCGGGTTTGATTTCGATCGCAGTCCTTTTCGTTGTGGTTGCTGGTTTGGTCAAGACGGGCGCGATCACGATAGCGCGGCAAGTTATCGGTACGCCAGACACCGTACCCAAAGCGCTGTTCCGGTTGTTCACACCCGTGATGGGAGCGAGCGCGTTTTTGAACAACACGCCGGTCGTTGCGATGTTTATGCCGGTCATTGATGACTTGTGCAAGCGCACCTCTCTTTCACCATCGCGTCTCTATCTGCCGATGGCTTACGCCGCCACGTTTGGTGGAGTCTGTACACTCGTCGGCACCAGTACGAACTTGATCGTATCGGGTATGCTTGAGTCCCAGGGCATCCAATTGCAGATGTTTGACCTTGCGTACACGGGGATTCCTTGTGCGATCGCGGGCGCGTTGTTCCTAATTTGCTTCAGTGAAAAACTACTGCCCGACCGCAGTGCGGCCGTCAACACTGACGAGGACCCACGTCAATACACAGTCGAGATGCTGGTACTACCCGATGGACCGCTGTTGGGAAAGAGCATTCAGGCGGCCGGCCTGAGGCATCTGAAAAATTTGTACTTGGTCGAAATTGTACGCGATGGCCAACAGATCGCTGCGGTCTCCTCTCGCCAACGTTTACAAGCCAACGATCGATTGGTATTTGTCGGAGTCATCGATGGCGTGGCGGAACTAAAACAGATTCGTGGCCTCGCCTCATCGGCCGATGACACGCGCGAGTTGGACGTGGACATCACCAAACGCCGGCTCATTGAAGCCGTTGTTTCCAACCGCTGCCCGTTGGTTGGATCCAGTATTCGCGACGGACTGTTTCGCACGACCTACAATGCGGCGATTGTCGCGATCGCGCGTGGTGACCAACGGATCCCAGGAAAAATTGGTGACGTAAAATTGCTCGCCGGTGACACGTTACTTTTGGACACCGATGAAGACTTCGCCAAACGCCAACGCAACTCAAGCCACTTCCACTTGGTCAGCAGCGTGGAAAATTCAGCTCCCATTCGCCACGACCGCGCTTGGATAGCAATCGCGATTCTTTTGGTGATGGTAATCGTCGTCGCATCACGAACACTCGACTTGTTAACGACCGGTCTGATCGCAGCCTGCCTGATGGTCGCCTCCGGATGTTGCTCGTTGGGGCAAGCGCGGGATAGCGTGGACTGGTCCTTGCTGGTGGTGATCGCATCGGCGTTGGGCTTCGCTCAAGCCATCACGATGAGCGGACTATCGATGACAGTAGCCACTGGGCTAATCGCATTGGCCGGTGAAAATCCATGGTTGGTATTGTTGGCCGTTTACGCTGTCACAACGCTCTTCACTGAAACAATCACCAATGTTGCTGCGGCAGCGCTTGTGTTTCCAATCGCGGTCTCGGCGGCTGCTAGCTTGGGTGTTAGCGTGATGCCGTTTGCGATTTGCGTTTGCGTAGCCGCATCAGCAGGTTTCGCAACACCGTTTGCCTATCAGACTAACCTAATGGTCTATGGACCTGGTGGTTATCGATTCACGGATTATCTCCGCATTGGAATTCCGTTGTCACTGATCTTTATGGTGGTCACTGTCACGCTGACGCCATGGATTTGGCCGTTCTAATTTTCTGCGCGATAGACGCGTATCCAATCGACCCACATAATACTAAGTTCCGTATCGGCCAGTTCTTCATCGGTCGGCGTGATGCTCTCGTCTGATCGCCAGTTCTGGTCTTCGGTATTGATGATCAAGTGCATTGGCTTGCTCAATCCTGTGCCGCCCGTAAAGTCTTTGGGATCAATCATCTTTTTGCCAGAGACGGTTCGAACCAGCTTGCCATCAACGTAGTACTCGAGATGCCAAGGGTCGCGCCAGAACACTCCAAAACGGTGAAAGTCATCACGCCAGTTACTGCCATTGAAATACCAACTTCCCTCGTCAGTCGGCTGATAATCTTGAAACGGATTGCGAATGAACACGTGATGACTGAGGTGCACTCTCTGGGCTGTCCAAGTTTGATCAGGACGGGCGCTACCGTAGGCTTCCAAGACATCGATCTCTTGCGTGGAGTCTTTGCTTAACATCCATACGTTGGAAGCCATCACAAGTCCGTTGATTTTCACTGATGCTTCTACATACAACGGATAGGTAAACGTCTTCTTGGAAGAAATAACTCCCGCGTAAACCTTATGGGTTCCGGGCTTACGACTGGCATGAATTCCCAGATGGCCGTTGGTGACGTATGAGTGTCCCGAATTGAACTCACTCAATCCCGGCCCGGTCCAAGGATTGATGAACGAATCCCGCCAAGAATCAGAAAAAATGGCTGGCTTGTCTACCGGCGGCGCGTCGTAACTAAAGTCATCAGAAACCGAGTCGAGTTTCCATTGTGTCCCTTCAGGAGGCGATGCCGGAACGGCAGCGCCATCCCAATCTGAAGCGTGCGTTGTTTGGCTGAACATTAACATCGCCGCGAATGCAAACAACAATCTCATTGCAGCCACAACCTCAACAGATAGGAACTTCAAAAACCAATCGCTAGATCAGCTCGCGCGACTCCAGCAACTCGATAACTTTAGCGATGCAATCCGCCGGACCGGTCGATTCAGTGTTTAGTACTAAATCGGCATCTGATGGCGCCTGATAAGTCACCTGGCTTTCTTTTAGATCGTCCTCGGTCAACTTGCGGGCCGATTCGTTGCGGGATTCGGCAAGTTCAGCCGGAGCATCCAAGTGAACGGTGATGAACTGTTCGGTACCCACCAACTCGGCGGCCTTCTTGCGGACCTCGTCGTCTGGCGCAACCAATGCCAACAGGCAAATCACGCCAGCTTTGTTGATCAATTTTCCAACTTCGGCAGCACGACGAACATTCTCCGAACGACCGTCTGAGGAGAAACTCAAATCGCGGTTGAGTCCCATTCGCAAGTTCTGACCATCGACGACCGTTGCCGTGCGTCCGCGATCAAACAGCGCTCGTTCCACTCCGTAGGCAGTCGTCGACTTACCAGCTCCCGGCATTCCAGTGAACAGAATCGTCACCGACTTCTGACCAAATCGAGCTTGCCGTTCTTCAGGAGTCACATTGGAAATCTCCTGAATCAGTGTGCCGCTGGCTGGTTCCTCGTCCCATGCAGCACCCGTGTTACCTTCTGTGCGGCGATCGCTGATCATTCCCGCGGCGACGGTTACATTTGTTATTCGGTCGATCACGATAAACGAACCAGTGCCCTTGTTGCGTGTGTATCGATCAAAAGCGATCGGTGCCGTCAGAGAAACGTTGACTCGACCAATTTGATTCAACTCAAGCGTCGGCGCTGGCTGGCGATGCATTGTGTTAACATCGACCTGATACTGCAGCGTTGAAATCACGCCCGGAACCATCTTGGTCGTATGCTTGAACAAGTATTGCTTGCCGGGGACCATCGGAGATTCCGACATCCAAACCATCATCGCATCAAACTTCTGCTCTAATTTCGGCAAGTTACCCGGTCGGACGATCATATCGCCGCGACTGGAATCGATCTCATCATCGAGCGTCAACGTCACCGACATCGGCGCATGAGCCTCTTCGAGATTTCCATCGAAGGTTACGATCTCTTTGACCGTACTTTTCTTTCGCGATGGCAGCGTCATGATCTCATCGCCAACACGCACGATGCCCGAGGCAATCGTTCCCGCGAAACCACGGAAGTCAAGGTTAGGGCGCAAAACGTGCTGAACGGGAAAGCGGAAATCCTCAAAGTTCCTATCCGATGCGATCGACACGGTCTCTAAATAGTTCATCAGAGTGCTGCCGTTGTACCACGGCATGTTCTCACTGCGATCGACGACATTATCACCATGCAGCGCCGAGAGTGGCAGGAAGTGCAAATCCGGGAACTTCAAACGCGCTGAAAATTTCTTGTATTCATCACAGATCTCGTCATAACGCTCTTGGCTAAAATCAACGACATCCATTTTGTTGACGGCGATCAGGATATGCTTGATCCCCAACAGCGACGCGATGAAACTGTGACGCTTGGTTTGTTCCATCACTCCATGCCCCGGTCGGGCGTCAATCAAGATGATGGCGAGGTGGGCCGTCGATGCACCAGTGGCCATGTTACGTGTGTATTGCACGTGGCCGGGTGTATCGGCGATGATAAATTTACGTTTGGTGGTGGAGAAATAGCGGTAGGCCACATCGATCGTGATACCTTGCTCGCGTTCCTCTTTCAGACCGTCGGTCAAAAGGGCCGGATCAAACCCACCGCCGGTGGTGCCGTGAGTTGCAGATTCCTTTGTCAGTTTCTCCAATTGATCTTCGTAGATCATCTTGGAGTCATACAACAGGCGGCCGATCAGTGTACTTTTGCCATCGTCCACGCTCCCACAGGTAAGAAAGCGCAGAAGCTCCTTCTTCTCGTGCTGGGCGAGATAGGCGTCGATGTCAGTTGCGATCAGATCTGATTGATGAGACATTGTTTTGATTCGAAATGTTTAGTGCGAATTGGCATTGGAAACCGGACCCGCCAGAGTTCGGTCTTTTACGAGTCTGTCTGAAGTCTGGCGACTTCAGCTACATTAAAAGTAGCCGTCTTCTTTCTTTTCCTGCATCGATCCTTCATCGTCATTGTCAATGACACGTCCTTGTCGCTCAGACGTTGTTGCCAACAACATCTCTTGAATGATTTCAGGCAACGTTGTCGCAGTCGATTCCACCGCACCAGTCAGTGGATAGCAGCCCAGCGTTCGGAAGCGTACCATCTTTTCCTCGGGCACTTCGCCTGGTTTGAGTTGCAGTCGATCGTCGTCGACCATGATCCAAATACCATTACGCTTCACGACAGGTCGCATAGCAGAATAGTACAACGGCACGATCGGAATTTTTTCCAAGTGAATGTACTGCCACACATCCAGTTCCGTCCAATTCGAAATTGGAAACACGCGAATCGATTCGCCTTGGCTGATTTTTGCGTTGTACAGATTCCAAAGTTCCGGACGCTGGTTTTTCGGATCCCAACGATGGTTTTCATCTCGGAATGAGTAGACGCGTTCTTTGGCGCGTGATTTTTCTTCATCGCGCCGACCGCCACCAAACGCAGCGTCGAACCCGTATTTGTCGAGCGCTTGTTTGAGGCCCTCTGTTTTCATCACATTAGTGTGCTTACCGCTAGACTTCAGCGGGTCCAATCCCAACGCCCGGCCCTCTTCATTGACGTAGGCGATCACGTCCAATCCAAGTTCGTTGCCGGCGTATTCCTCTCGGAACTTGTACATGTCCTGAAATTTCCAAGTTGTATCGACATGCATCAACGAAAACGGTGGCTTGGCCGGATAGAATGCCTTCATGGCAAGGTGAACCATCACCGATGAGTCCTTGCCAACCGAGTAAAGCATGACCGGG
>CAYTPS010000154.1:0-10079 GCA_964439245.1 uncultured Pirellulaceae bacterium
CATATACAGTCTTCGTTTTCTCTGGAGCGTCTTCGAGGTCCTCGGGTTCTCTCCAGCGGCAATGAAACCATGTCTGATTCAATCCGTAGTCGTCGGCAGCTTGGAAAGACATTGGTAAAATGGCACGTGTCGTTACTAAACCACTAATACCCAACAAATCGGCTCTGAGTTTCGGCGGCATGTCCTCTTTAATCGTGATCGAAAACCTAGAGCGGCGAATATTGCCCAGTCCAGTCTCATCGATCAACTTTAATTCGTAATCGCCGCCGGCGAGAGGCCGAACGCCTTTGCCATCTGTCGGATCTGTAGGTACGGAGAGATTCAATGGAGCTGCCGCATCAGCCGGCACGACAATCGGAATCGTCTCACCGGCAGCCACTAGTTCAGCAGACTTGAGTGGTTTGTTATAACTGGCCGATATTTCAATCTTGCTGCCATCAAGCACCGCGTAAGGTCCGCCGCCAGTCAAAATCGATGGTTCTAGGCCAGTGTAAGCCGGTGCTTTGGCCACAACTTGGAGATCGACAACGGCCGGAGGCTCGACGTAAGTGACATCGACCCACTCTGTTTGGATCCCGTTGCTGGTTGAGGCGCGAAACCGAAACTCGTTGGTCACATTAATTTCGAAAACACGTTCGCGTCCATCGAGCTTACCGGTAGATGCCATCGGATAGATGGTGCGGTTGCCCGTAACGCCTTCCACTTCGAGATTGACATTCACATCAGTGACGGCGCTGTCTTCGGTGATCGTCACGATCTGTTTGTGTTTGGCTCCCAAGGGCAAGACCATGCTACCGTCGGCGGCGCCAGCAATGTTTAGGTAAGTCGGCTGAGGCCACTGCGCCGAAGAAAGCAAAACGTTGCGACTGAACCAGGTCCCAAGAAAGTTCGTCGCCAGAATGCCGATCGCCAACAACGCCGCCAGAATCGAGACTCCGGTCAGTAAGCCTACATCTTTTCGGTGCTGTTGATGGTCGAGTGCCTGGCTGAAGTCTAGTGATTTGGCCTGTTCGATACCGTCGGCGATCGTTGCGTCGACCAAAGATTTTGAAGCCCCCGTTCTGGCAAGATCCGCATCGCGTGCCAATTGAAGCGTACTGAGAATCTGCCCGCTGTCGCCTCCAACGCGCTGTTCGACCTTCGCCACCAGCGCGTCGTCGGAAGTGTTGAACATTAACGGGCGAAGTGCTTTAGTAAACAAAAACCAACCCGCAGCGCAAACCATCACCGTTAGCATGATGCCGCGTTGCGCCAGATCCATTTGAAAAAAACGATCAATGAAGATGTCCGCCACGATGATCGCCAACACAATCGCCAACCATCGACCAGCTCCATGGATTGTCAGCCAGCGCCTCAATTGCCCGCGCAACCGAGCCAATTGCTTGGCGATCGCCGATGGAGCAGATGAATTGTTGGAGATGACTGATGACATAAGAAATCGGTTGGGTTTGGTAAAGCTCGTTTGTACTCGTTAGCGCACTGCTTCGGCGTCAGGTTAGATTTGTAAGCTAAAGCAGCTTGTAGTATTTTCGCAGCGCCCATTCGGCCGACAACAGCACCGCAGGCAACAGGAACACAAACCACCGCAAGAACCGACTGGCATCCCATAAAGGCTGCGGTGGACTATTGAACTCCGCGCGCGTGATCTTGGTAGGAAGCATGTCCGGCAAACGCTCAATCTGGTCCAGCGGAATGTACGCACCACCTGACTTTTCGGCGATCTCGGTCATCAAAGGCTCATTCAACCAGTAAGCACCTGTCTCGGCCGTTGGAGTCACGATTCGAAACGAAATTGGCTCAATCAGTTCCTCCTCCGGATTTTCGCTATCACTTCCCGGCCCCAAATCAATCGTCGCCTGATAGTTTCCCGGCCGCCGCGCCTCAAAACTACCTTCGTAGCGTCCCTGCTGTTGCGGCAAAAGTCGTAGTTCAACTTTTTCCGTACGACCATCTTCGGCAGTCACAATCGCGTCAACAGATTGTTCGGTGGAGGGACGGAACTGCGTATCAAGAATCCGAGCCACAAAAGTGACACGCTGGCCAAGTTCGTATTCTGATTTTTCTCGGTCAAGGAAACCACGACGGGAACCTTGCAGCGAACGTGTCTCGACCAGAAACCTGACGACTTGCACCCAGAATCGATCAAAGTACTGTGCCTGCAGCCCAAGCGGCCGCCACTTCCACGTTCCCTGAAATCCGAAAAACAAAACAGAACCTGCTCCGTATCGTCCAGACACCAGCAAAGGTTGGTTGCCGTCGGCGCTGACTTGGTCGCCGCGTTCAATCAACACGCGCGCTGTCGCCTTGGCATCCTTGGTGGGAAAACTCCAACTAATGCCCGGCATCAAATTCCAAATTTCTTTGGACTGCTGCGAATCAGCTTTAAAACTCATCACCGGGTGGTCAAGATTATGGCCGACGACCTGCATCGTACCCGAGTCTTCACCGACCGCACTGGCGAGCGCCTGCGTTGTATCGATAAATTCATCGTTCCCAAACTTTACCGGCAGTAAATCCTTAAACCCACTCAACCGATTGAGCGTCAGAAACTCACTAGAGAAATGCGGCCCAGCCATGAATAACACGCCGCCAGCTTTATACTTGCAAAAATCTTTCAGCAACTGAGCCCATTGGTCATCGAATTCTGCAGGGTTGGGATCCATCATGATCACAACATTGTATTGCCCTAGTTCGGCCATCGTGCGGGGCAGTTGGCTGATCGGTTCGTTGCCCTCCTGAGGACGGCTCTGATCCATCGACTGCAACCAACAGGTAAGGCTGATCGTCTGATCACGCAACAACAGTCGCTGAACCTGTTGAAAGTCCCAATTTGGCAACCCCGAAACGAGCAGCACTTTTACTTTCTCATCAACGATTTCAAGTTCTGAGGATGTTAACTGGTTGTCTGTCAGATTGGTTTCATTTTCCAATTCTTCGACCGCAACAGTGTAGACGTAGCGTCCGGGCACTTTATTGACATGTCCAAAGTCGACACGAATCCTGCCGCCGTCCTCGGGAACGTCGACCTCTTTCGACGCAACGATATTGCCGACTCCCAAGGTTCCGTTAGTTGAATCGACACGCTGTTCATTGAGCGTCACCGTTACCTTCGGTGGCAGGCCAGTTTCGTTCCGCCTGGAGGTCTGAAGAACCGATTCGACTTCGAAAGGCTCATCGGGATAAGCCTTGTTGCGGACGTAGACTTCGCTGATTTTAAGATTGCGAGGCGGATTAGGATCACCAATGCCAACTGCAAAAATCGGGATACCAAGCGACGCAGCTTTTTCCGCCAATTCGATCGGATCCTCGGCACCGTTGTGCTGCCCTTCACTCAGCAGCACAATGGATGAAATGCGACTCGAATCTTCCAACGCAACACTGAGCGCCTGCCAGATGTTGGTTCCCAAACCATCGGCAACTAATTTCGGAAACTTTGTCGCCGATTCGGAGTCAATGCCCGAATCTTCAACGGCCGTGTCAGTATCAGAATCACCGACCGAATCCTCGTCTTCTTTTTCTGTATCACTTTCGGTGGCTGGCAAAACGGAAACGGTCTCCGCAGTATCGGAAAAGTTCACAACACGTACACTGCCTTTGTCACGAAGTTGCTGAACGACTTCGGGATGTTTCTCCATTGCACTGCTCAAAAGTGCAAGGCGCGTGCTGGCACCTGATTTAATCTCTTCAACATTCAAACCACTCAACGCCGCCAATCGCTTGGCTTGATCCGCATCACGATACTTATCGCCTCGCGCCAAAGACATCGACGCGTCTCTTAACACTGAGATTGACGGCTTAATCTCACTGACCTGTTGGTAAAAGATCGACGGTTTGAGAAACATTGCGATCAACAATAGCAACACGGCCAACCGCATACCGGCCATCAACAGCTTTACCGCCGGTGGACAAGTGTCGATCTCTCGGCGGTACATCCACACTACCGCCATGACGATCGCCGCAACGACGGCAATGAGGACGAACACACCCCACGATTCCGGGAAATTGGCCCACTGCAACTTCAATTCACCAGCGCGATCATGTTCCTTGCCGACGATCGACTCCAACAGCGATTGCCGAGCAACGACGGATTGCGCAAGAAAGTAGATTGGATTAATAATCGAACTCATTCGTTTTCCGGATCGGGCTGAAGAGCATAAAGTCGGCTGGCACCGTGAACCCAGATCCGTTGCCCATCGCTGTACAGATTACCAACGGGAGCACCAGTTCCAAGATCAACTTTCACGGCACCAACTTCGTCGGCTTCTCCATCGTCGCCGTCGAGAGAGTACTGCACGA
This sequence comes from uncultured Pirellulaceae bacterium, assembly GCA_964439245.1. Taxonomy (GTDB): domain Bacteria; phylum Planctomycetota; class Planctomycetia; order Pirellulales; family Pirellulaceae; genus Mariniblastus. Next base: position 4,297 of record CAYTPS010000154.1, read on the forward strand.
TCGAATCCTCCACAGGCACAAATACTCCCTCCGGCGTCAGCATCGCTTTGCCGCGCGATTTTTGGTCGCCGAACATTTCCCGTCCGCCCCATAAAATCGCACCTTCGCGTTTCAGTTGGAACGCGATTACCGTTTTGAAGCCACCTACATACAAGACATCGTTGTAAACGCCGATAACATAATCGACCTCGCCATCGGACATCGGATTGGAATCACACTTCCAGAGAAATTCGCCCGCATCTCGATCGTAAGCCTCGATCGTCTTCCGGTCACTAGAAAAGCAAATGATCTGATTGCTCCACGGAATGATCACATCACTGCTCCAATTGTCGAAGTGTTTGTACCGCGGAGAGTTGAAGGAACGTCCAAAACCAAACGCGTTGGGACGGCCATCGCGTTCATACCTTCGGGCAAACCGAACCACCCCTGAGGCAGGATCTATGGAGAATACGACTCCCATTCCACAACTGACAAAAAGATCGCTACCGTTGATCGACATTTCGATCGGTGACCAAGCATTGGCACTTGTTTCAGCCTCGTCACACAAAAACGATTTCCAAACGGTTTTGCCTCCGTTGGCCGGATCTAAGGCATACGCGTAAATCGCACCACTGATGTTTACCGGAACGATGATCAAATTCCCAAATCCAATTGGTGCGGCCATGAAACCGCCGCTGGAGATGAACTCCTCTGACTCGATTTCTCCAACCTCCTCGATCTCTTGGTCTTCGTCTTCCTGTTTCTTCACATCCGGTAAAGACCACTGGACCTGTCCAGTCGTTCGATCGTAGGCAGTTAGAAAATTATCACGGAGGCGACGAACGGATCGGTTGCGAAACTGAGAAATGCGTTTTGTTGAATGACGATTCTTCAGATCGAACCTTTGTCCCTCAACCGCGTAAAGATTCTCTTGGTGAATCGACATAGAGGAGGCAATTTTGTCACCGAACAACTGGACCTCAGGTAGCGTTGTCGGAAGCGGAGCGTCCTTTTTCCTGTCTCGACTTCGATACCCACCGAACCGGCTGCGCTGCATGTTTGTCACCATCGTTTTGGTATCAATCTCAAAAGAGTTTCGCCAAACGCTTCGCCAACTAACGGACTTCGCGATTCTTTGGGACGCACCGTCTTTCTCGGGGGCGCTACTCTTGGGCGGTTCGGGCGGCGCGGTGAGCGCGTTATCGATGTGTTGTTCGACTTTCAATTTGTCCCAAGCCGTGATGTCGGCAACCGAGCGAAAGAACACACGCTGCTCATCAAATAAAAGCTCTCCCGCCGGCCGCCAATCTTTGCGACGCCACGACTCGATCAATTTGCGTTCGACGGTATTGCGTGTTCCCATATTTGCCGATCCCCACGCTGATCGCCCGGCGCGAACCACGCCTTCAAAGTCACGTCGATCAGAACGAGTGTTTTTGGGCAGGAAGTAAAACTGCCACGCTGCCACCAAAGGGCCATCCATCGTTTCAATAGGAGGTGCCGGCATCACGCCAACGCGCGATGCATTGCCAAGCGGCATCTTCCAAATGTCGAGGGCCTTTGAAGAATTAGATTCAAAAGACAGATTGCCGATCGATCGACTAACCAAGTCAAAATTTCGTGGTTCTTTCGCACCGTCGGAAACTTCAGCAGAGCGATCAAGCATGGCTTTGGCTGCCGAATCGTCCCCCAGCCAAGAATTGCACAGCGCGATCTTTAAATAGACTTGATTCAGCGGCACCGAAGGGTCAGGATGATCGTTGACGATTTTCTCGAACATTCGCCGCGCCCCCAAGAAATCGAAGCGGTCGAGAAAGATCGATCCCAAATTCAACGCCGCGTCGTCTCCGACGGAGCTGATAAAGTATTTCTGGACAACGGTTGCTAGGGCATTGGTATCTTGAGGACCACTTCTTGCCAGCAACTCGCGTGCCTCGGCATCGGCGGTAACACGATAGATCTCTAGCCCTTCGGGCGGCAAAGCCGCGAGCACTTTCTCGACACGTTGCACCATCGAGTAGTACATCTCTTGATCGTCAGAATAGAGCGCGTCACCACTGCGATCGAGTACGGCCTGCCACAAGGTAGAAGCCACACGGTAATTGCCATCGCCCATGTAACGTTCGGCCTTTTCCATCAACGCCTCAAGGTCAGGATCCGTCTTGAGCGCCGCCAAATCCATGGCCTTTTCTTGCTCGGCTCGAGCTTCCGCCTCTGCGCGAGCCTGTTCCTGGGCCACCGCGGGTGCTTGTCGCGCAAACACTTGAATCTGCGGCGCCAATTGAACGGCGATGGCAGATTGGGCGTTGATGATCGATACGAACAAGCACACGACGCAAACGAGCAATGCGAATGTTTGAGGATTAACAACGCGCCTTGATTTACTTTCTGGGGATTGGGATTTGTATCCTTCTATGTGTCTCATCGCTTGCGCCCCCAGAACCACCCCAGAAACTGCTCGGCTCCCAAAATGATCATCAGCAAAATCAGAATCGTCATCCACAGCTCGCTGTTGCCCCCATCGACGGTCTGCCCAAGCAATCCGGCTGTCGTCACCAGCGCTGCCTTTTCGCCAAAGAAATTCTTATCCAAAACCGACTCGCTTAACCGCTCCAGTTGGCTTTCGCGCGAATCATAGTTCGTTGCCACAAGCAGGTTCTGCGTCTCGCCTGAATGACGCTTCAATTCGATATCGTAAAAACCGCGTTTGCCAAGATTCTCAAATTCAGCTTGATACAAAACGCTTTGCGTCTTTTCCGGATTAAGCGGTTTGGCAACGGTCTCCATTTTTTCGTTCTCAGGATCTCGTACCGTCACCCGATTCTCAAACGCCGAAAGATCAACCGGCACTTTGACGCTTCCGCCAAGGGCGATCGAAGATTCAGCACTTTGCGAACCGGCGAGGTAACTGATCAGATCCACCATCACCGGCGCGAAAGTTGGGCTGCTGGGCCACATGGTCCAATCGCCATCGCCGGGAATCGTAAACACAACCACGCGCCCATCGGCCAATCGACGATCCAGCATCGCGATCGAATTATCCGAATCCGTCAAACGCAGCGGAACTTCGATACTCTGCATGTCCACGTTTTCGTCTAATTCAGAAGTCCACCAGCTGAAAACATCAACATTACCAATGCTTGAGGCATCACTATCGATCATCACCTGCAGCGAGGGATGCACTTGAGGCGCGACCTCGAAATTGGCCCATTGCGCCATCGTTGGATCACCCGCAATCGAGATCAATTTTATCGGAGAGAGGCCCTGTCCCTCGGCACAAAACGTATCGTTGAACGTGGTGGCGCGAACTCGATTTCCCGGCATCAGCACCAACGAACCGCCGCTGGCGACCCATTGTTTCAGTGCCACCGTCCGGTCGGCGGACACCTCGTCAACGTTGCATAAGAAAATCACCTCGAAATCTGACAGCGACGCCGTCTCCAAATCCGAAACCGTCGCCGTAGTCATCGTCAATCCCGTTCCCAATACCTCTAGGGAACGCAAGTAATGAGTTTCGCTTCGTTCAGATGTCGCCGACGGATCACCATCGACCAACAAAACAGGAATCCCATCAATCACTCGAGCCGCCATCAAACGCGCACTATCCTCGCTCAGCTGATCAAATTTCAACCCATCACCCGAAAGAGATTGACGATCAATTTGAGCTGTGATGCGGTAGTCACGTACGTTGATTTTCTCTTGTTCAAAATCCAGCAAGCCTTTTTCCTGCTCCGCCGCGTTGAACACCCATGTGTAGACGAGATCTTTTTTCTCTCTAGGTGCCAGAGACGTAATCGTTTTGTATAGCGGTTGGCTTTCTCCAACTTGCAAGAGAACTTGCAACTCACCGACGGTCGTATTGCCAAAATTAGCGACCTCGACGATGAAATTGATCACTTTGTTAGCCACAAGCAGACCGTCAGCACGTATCGACGTGATGGCGAGATTCTGGTCATTCGGCCCCCCTGTGTCGATGATGTATGTTCCCAACAGTGACTGAGAAAACGACTCAACGATCTTGTTTGGCGCAGCCGAATTACCGTCAGCAGTCGACTCTTGGCCCACATTCCCGATAAGCCAGTCGCGTTTTCGCAGATCACTATACAGATACGCAACGCGTCCATAATTCTGGTCACCACTTAGATGTGACTTCATACCGGCGAGCGATTCGGGATAGTCGGCCGCCTGATCGGAGCATTTGATATCTGAGATAGTTTGGAGGTGTCCAGACACGGTGTTGGGGGTCAGAGGTTGGTTGTCAATCAAAAACTGAGAGGTATCGCTGGTAAGCATCACCGTTAACCAATCCTCGGTCTCGGTGGAGTTTGCCAACTGTGTTATCAGCTCTTTGACAGAATCTTTGGCCACGTCCAACGAAGTTTTTGAATCGGTTATCACGCGTTGGGACAATGAATCATCGATCAGCATTACGCGCTCAACTTTTTGAGATTGCTGTAGCACGGTGGTGACACTCGAAGGCAAGAAGGGCCTCGCCAGCATCAGGGCCAGCAACAGCATTGCCAAGCAACGCAGCAACAGAAGAAGGAAATTCTCAATCTGCACTCGCCGTCGATTTTGTTTGTCTGCCTCAAACAAGAAATCCATCGCCGCCCACTGAACAATTTTGAACCGGCGCTTGTTCAGGAGATGGATTAGGATCGGCGACAAGACCGCCAGTCCTCCCAGCAACATCCAAGGATTCAAGAACCAAGTGAGCATCGAGTAAAATTTCTAAGAGTAGATGTATAAGGTCGTGAGTGCTTGACCGCTGGAGCGGCAAACGATTTTACGAAGCCAAAGCCGCCAGCCAAAGGCGACACCGTGCAGAGACGCTTGTTGATCGATCATCGACGCCCCCTGCTGCCTGACTTCGCGCGGAACGCAAGGTAGCTGGACAAAACGCCGCCCAGCGGCTGCGACGTATCAAGCAGAACGTGATCCACACCCGCTGTAGCGCAAACTCTCTTCACACGTTCCATGTATTTACCCAGCGCGGCCATGTAGGACTTACGAAGCGCTCTTGGTTCGGTATGCAATTGGGCCTCGACTTCCATGCCCTTGAACAACGTGTTCTCCTGAAACGGAAACTCAAGTTCATCATTATGCATCACATGAAACACAATTACTTCGTGTTGCCGCAATCGGAACTGATTGAGTGCTTTGCCAAGATCTTCGGGATCAAGAAACAAATCCGAAAACAGACAGATCATCCCTCGGTTACGAATCTGCGCCGCCAACGCCAAAAACGGGTCGCTGATATCCGTTTTGTTTTCCGGCGTTATCTGCTCAAGTTCGTGCAGCAGCATCTTTAAATGCGACGGATGCGAACTGGATTTGAACGTCTTGTCGATCTGGTTGCTGAAGGTAACCATTCCGACGGAATCTTGTTGCTGTTGCATCAAGTAGCCAAGACTCGCCGCCGCCGTGCATGCGTAATCAAATTTGCTCCAACCAGATCCTTCATCACCGTTGCCATCGGATTGCCTTCCGTAGCCCATCGATTTACTGCTATCGATCAACAAGTGGCAACCGAGGTTGGTTTCCTCTTCATATTCCTTGATGTACAGCCGATCGGTCTTGGACCAAACTTTCCAATCAATGTGACGCAAGTCGTCACCGGGAGAGTATTCGCGATGCGCGGCAAATTCGATCGCGTAGCCGTTGTACGGGCTTCGATGCTGCCCCGTGATAAAACCTTCCACGACAGCACGCGCTCGCACTTCCAATCGCTTGATCTTGTCAAGCGTTTGGGGGTCGAGGTGCCGCGCGGATCCGCCCGCGTTGCCACTGCCGGTGTTTTTAGC
>CAYTPS010000154.1:10089-10932 GCA_964439245.1 uncultured Pirellulaceae bacterium
TCCTGTGATGAAACCTTCGACCACCGCACGCGCACGCACCTCCAAACGCTTGATCTTGTCCAGCGTTTGCGGGTCGAGATAGTTTTGGGTTTTAGTATTCAGTGCGCAGTTTTCAGTTTAGAGGCTACAGTTTTGACGCCCTCCCTCTGGGAGGGTCGGAGGCTCCGCCGACGGGGAGGGCTGATTGGAAGAAGCATCAGCCCTGGGTTTGGACTATCCGAACGCTTTCTCTACCGCTGGCGCGACGGCATCGCCATCGTTACGTTCAGGCAATTCATCTAGCAAACGATTAATGATGTCGTCGGAGGTGACGCCGGAGGATTCCGCGCTAAAGTTTGTAATCACGCGGTGGCGAAGCACCGGAAGTGCAACGGCGCGAACGTCTTCGGTACTGGCGAACGTTCTTCCTTCCAGAACCGCGCGAGCTTTGGCACCCAACAACAAATTCTGAACACCACGCGGACCGGCCCCCCAACTGATCGCCTCTTTGACAAAATCAGGACACTCGTCCTCAAGGATCCTAGTCGCTCGAACCAATCGCAACGCAAAATGAATCACGTGCGGTGCCACTGGCACTCGACGAACCAATTGCTGCAGTTTCACAATCTCCTCACCACTGAGGACCTCGGCCACGTCACTGTCGAGATCCGACGTCGTCGTGGCGGCAATCAAATACTCTTCGTCGTAGTTCGGATACTTGACGAATACCTTGAACATAAATCGATCTTGTTGAGCCTCAGGCAGGGTATAGGTTCCTTCTTGCTCAATCGGGTTCTGTGTCGCAAGAACGAAAAACGGTGCGGGCAATGAGTGCCGATCTCCGCCGATGGTGACCTGTTTCTC
>CAYTPS010000155.1:0-5751 GCA_964439245.1 uncultured Pirellulaceae bacterium
CATCTGAACACTCGACAAAGACCCAAGCCAAGCCCTGGGATCGCGATTCGATTCAAGCCTTGTTTGACTTGCCGCTGATGGATTTGATCTACCAGGCTCAAACGGTCCATCGTGCCAACCATAAACCGAATACTGTTCAGTTAAGCAGTTTGCTGAGCATCAAAACGGGTGCCTGCACGGAAGACTGCAAATACTGTCCACAAAGTGCGCGGTATAAAACGGGACTCAAGACCGAACGCTTGATGCCGTTAGACAAAATTGTGGCCGCAGCAAAAGAAGCCAAGGAAAACGGTGCTGAGCGCTTCTGCATGGGTGCCGCATGGAGAACGCCTAAAGATTCTGACATTGAAGAAGTATCCGAAGCAATCGCTGCGGTGAAGGCGCTCGGTTTGGAAACTTGTGCAACTTTAGGCATGCTCAAACCTGATCAAGCCGAAAAACTGGCCGAAGCCGGGCTGGAATACTACAACCACAACCTCGATACGTCGCCGGAATTTTATGGCGAAATCATTTCGACACGGACTTACGATGATCGTCTCGAGACGCTCGAAAACGTGCGCGGCGCCGGCATGAAAGTTTGCTGCGGTGGAATCGTCGGCATGGGTGAAACGAAGACCGACCGAGTGGGACTGATTGAGGCCCTTGCGAATCTTGAACCCTATCCAGAAAGTGTTCCGATCAACAATCTGGTTAAAGTCGCAGGTACGCCGCTGGGAGAATTAGAGGATATCGATCCGTTTGATTTCGTTAGAATGGTGGCTGTCGCCCGCATCACGATGCCGAAGTCTTACGTTCGTCTGTCGGCCGGGCGGGAAGAAATGAACGACCAATTGCAGACGATGTGTTTCATGGCCGGAGCAAATTCTGTTTTCTACGGCGAGCAATTGCTGACATGCAACAACGCCTCGGTGGAACACGATCGAGAACTGTTTGCGAAATTGGGAATCAACGCCTCGTAGCGTCAGCGTCCCACTTGCCCAACGCCAACGGAGCCCAGCACTATGCCTTGGCGAGATGAACTGCTTCGGCAACACACCGATCGCAAGGCAGATAATCTGTGGCGGAATCTCCGTAGAAGCGAGTCATCGCCCGGTCGGATGATCAACATCGACGGCAAGCCGTTGTTGAATTTTTGCAGCAACAATTATCTTAGCCTCGCCGGTCATCCAAATCTTGTCGCTGCCGCTCACACCGCCACTCAGAAATTCGGGGCCAGCACAGCGGCGTCGCATCTGATTGTTGGCCACACGGAACTTCACCATAAACTAGAAGAGAAAATTGCTCAATTTGTCGGCGCTGAGAAGGCAATTCTATTCTCGACCGGTTACATGGCCAATCTGGCAATTCCAACAACGTTTTTAGGACGGCACGATTTACTGGTTCAAGACCGATTGAACCACGCATCAATCATTGACGCCGCCCGAATGAGCGATGCGAAACTTCGACGGTATCGTCACGCAGATTCGGCAGCCGCCAACGAGATTCTTGCCGCCAGTGAATCCCAACCGAAGCCAGCACGAAAGATGGTCGTCACCGATGGCGTGTTCAGTATGGATGGCGATCTTGCACCGTTAAATGCGCTCCGCCAGTCATGCAATACACACGAAGCATTATTGGTCGTCGATGACGCACATGGCCTCGGCGTGATCGGAAACAAAGGACGCGGTAGCCTCTCGAGCTTCAATCTCAAGCCTCGCGCTAACATCTTGATGCTGGGTACACTCTCCAAAGCCGCCGGTTCATTCGGTGCCTTCGTTGCCGGCGACGCCGTTTATATCGACACGCTGATTCAGCACGCTCGATCGTTCATCTACACCACTGCCCTACCCGCTTCTGCGGTCGCCGCATCCGTCGCCGCAATCGAGTTATTTGAATCTGAACAATGGCGGAGAGAAAAACTGAACGACAACATTCAGCACTTTCGGAAACTGGCTGTTGCGGCCGGCATTGCGACAACAGAATCTACAACGGCCATCCAACCTATCATCGTCGGAGACAGCGCTGCAGCGCTGACGATCAGCGAACAACTAAAGGAACAGGGAATTATGGCACTCGCGATTCGTCCTCCTACCGTCGCTGTTGGTCAGGCGCGTATTCGTATTACCCTGATGGCTGACCATACCGAAAATGACATCCAACAGCTGGTTGCCGCTTTAGAAAAAGCGCTACTGCCCTCTTCGCCGGCGAGGACCTCGCCACTAACAGATGGAAGATGACAGCCAGACTTTGTTATGTTTTGGCAAAACACCTAGTTCCAATTCTTATTCAGTACTCCTCACTCAAACACTTCGATGGCCAAACCACCTCTTGTCCTCCTTCACGGCTGGGCCGTTCATTCAGTGATATGGTCTACTGTCGAAGAAGGACTATCAGAGCATTTCGACCTACATCCTATTGACCTGCCAGGCTACGGAAATCGCCATGCCGAAGATGGCGACCTTGATCTAAATCAGCTGGCAAATGACATTCTCTCTCAAGCTCCCGATCACGCGCACTGGATGGGTTGGTCGCTGGGAACAATGGTAGCGCTTTCTGCCGCTCTCCACCAAGCAGCCCGAATTGATTCTCTACTGCTTATTTGCCCAACACCGTTGTTCATGCAATCTGACGGCTGGGAGCACGGCATCACCTTGCCCGCCTTGGAGAACCTACAAAGCCGCTTTCACACTGACTATGACACGGCACTCAAACGTTTCCTTTTGATGCAAGCCGGTACCGATCAGGTCGCGCGTGGCATCGCGAAAACGACGTGGCAGCGATTGACGCAATCGGCTACCCCCACCAAAGCCACACTTGATGCAGGACTGGAAATTCTCAAAAACACGGACCTACGCGACAAAGTCCATGCCATTAATGTTCCTGCTCGAATCATCACTTGCCGAGAGGACCGCGTCATTCCAGCGGCCGCCGGAGAAGCGCTTCATCAAATGATTTCGCAAAGTACACTGGTGGAATTGCCATCGGGTCACGCACCGATGATCGAAATCCCTGAAAAATTGGTTAACGCCATCACCGCAGCCTAAACACAGAAACCCAGTAAACGTTTGTCTCTTTCGTCTCAACAAATCATCACGCGTTTCAACCGCGCTGCGTCGACTTACAACGGGGCTTCTGCGCTGCAGCGCGAGATGGCCGATGCGCTGCTAAATCGCTTTAAGTCGCGCTCAATGCAAAACGACGTTCGCATCGCTGATTTGGGGTGCGGCACAGGGTATTTGCTGCAGCAACTTCAGCAACTTGGCTTTGAAGACCTCCACGGTTTTGACATTGCAAGCGAAATGCTTGCCGTAGTGGAATCCTGCACCAATCTCCCCTCCTCCAAACTCACCGAAGCAGACCTACAAGCATTGCCAGTGCCCGATCAGCAATTTGACGCCGTGTTCTCCAACGCCGCAATCCAATGGTGTGACACGGCGCGGACTGCGACCGAAATTCGTCGTGTGCTTCGTCCGGATGGCCGTGGATTCATCTCGACATTTGGACCACAGACGCTCGAGCAGTGGAGATACGTGTTTGAATCGCACGGGCACAGTAGTGTGCATTCGTTCGAACCTTGCGTGAAATTGACGAAGACGTTTAAGGAAGCAGGACTAGGACTCGAGCAAATCGAGACCAGGCTTGCCACGCAATCGTTTGACAGCGTTAAAAAGATGTTTGACTCGATCCGAAAACTGGGTGCAAGTAGTGCTGCCGAAGACCGTAAGCCAATCAGTAAATCTGCTTACCGTTCGATTCACAATCATTTTCAACAGCAATTGGGCAAAGAGAAAGTTCTGCCTCTGAGCTTTGAAGTGATTTCTTTTGAAGCTGTTCGGCTGTAAACTGAAGTGCGTCCCGATCCTCAAGATGAAGCCTGTAACATGTTTCAATCGCGATTTGTCGAACTGACAAACGCTTGTTTTCTTGCTGCTGCCCCGTCGTTGATGGTCGCCTGCCTACTTGTTGATTCTTCTTTAGGCCAGACTACCGACTACGACAAAGCCCCCATCCGCTATAGCCAGACGGAGTCGCGTGATCCAGTCGCCAAGCTGATTCAGCAAATTGAGTCCGGCGAAACAGCGCTTGACTGGGATAGCAAACATGGCTGGCTACCAGCCCTGCTAAAAGAACTCTCGATTCCGGCCTCGTCACAATTATTGGTATTCTCCAAAACCAGTTTGCAGATAGGTCACATTTCACCTACCAATCCGCGAGCAATTTACTTTAACGATAATGTTTATATCGGCGTTGTTCCCCACGCGGAACAAATTGAAATTGCCGCAGTCGATCCTCAGCTTGGTGCGGTCTTCTACACGCTAGCTGCAAAAAAACAAAACGACCAGGGTGAGACGTCGCGGCTGTTGCGAGACAACACGAATTGTCTTGTCTGCCACGGCACTAGGAAAACGCAAAACGTACCTGGATTCTTGGTCCGTTCAGTATTCCCTGATTCCACCGGTCAGCCGCGATTTGAGCTCGGCACCACCACGACGGATGTGTCCACGGACTTCCTGGATCGATTTGGTGGCTGGTACATCACCGGAACTCACGGGCAAATGCGTCATCGAGGCAACTTAATTGTTGACGCCGACGCAACCAATTTCGATCGCAACGCGCTGAACGAACGTGGTGCGAATCAAGTAAAGCTGCCCGCTAGAATTCAGAAAGCAAAGTACGTCACTGATTCAAGTGACATCGTAGCGATGATGGTGCTAGAGCATCAGTCTCAGATGCACAACGCAATCACGAAAGCCTCCTACTCGTTTCGCGAGACGATGGCTTATCAGAGGACAATGAATAGGGTGCTCGACCGCGACAAAGATTACATAAGCGCCTCTACCGAACGGCGAATTTCATCCGCCGCAGACAATGTGGTCAAACACTTGTTGTACGTTGGAGAATTTCAATTGCAGTCACCGCTAGAGGGCACCTCCTCCTTCTCCGAGGATTTTCAATCTAACCGCGTAGAGGACTCTCGAACGCGCAGCTTGCGCGATTTCGATCTTGCTAATCGCCTGTTTCGCTTCCCATGCAGTTATCTGATTTACAGCAAGTCATTTGACGCACTTCCACCGGCAATGTTGAAGTTGATTTACGACCGACTCAACTCGGTACTTTCTGGACAACAGCAAGATGGGTTCGAGCATTTGTCTGCTGCAGACCGAAAAGCGATTCAAGAAATTTTGAGAGAGACCAAACCGGGGTTCAAAGATTTGAGCGATGCAACTTTGCCCCCTTCCTCGTAAAATCAATCACTCTACACCCTGAAGTGTTTTGGACGGGATGTTGGTCAACTGAAAGCGATTCTGCATGATCGTTTTCCCGTTAGCAGTGATCTTCCCAGAAAAATCGAAAACCGAATCCAGCTTTTCATCCAGCTTGATTGTCGCCTGCAACTTGTCTCCCGGACGGGCAAACCCGCGAAAGCGCGATGATTTTATTTTGACCAGTACACCCAACGCGTATTCGTTAAAAAACGGATCGTGGGTGTTGTAGACCTCCATCGGATTGTAGCGCGCCGCGATCAAAATACCGGCCGCTTGGGTCGAAGTCTCCTGCATCATGGCTCCGGGAAGAATTGGCGCCCCCGGAAAATGTCCGGCAATGAAAAACTCATCGCCCGTCAGATCAGTTTCTGTCACGACGGTCTGATCATCAACCGAAACCAAACGATCAATCAATAAATAAGGCCGCCGGTGATGCAGATAATCTTCTACGTTTTCGAATTTGTGTTGAAAGTACTGCATCTTGGGGCTCGCGTGGATGACGAAG
>CAYTPS010000155.1:5761-10893 GCA_964439245.1 uncultured Pirellulaceae bacterium
TCATAACGGCAATCTCCCCGGCGCCAAATGTCGGGCCCCAACAATCTCGCAGCAGGTCAGTGGCTATAATCCAATTCCGCCATTCAACAAAGCTTCTTCAATTGTCCAGTCAGAGAACGATGAAACGAAAACATCGCATATTTCTGTCTCTGGCCGCAGCAGTCGTATCGCTAGTCAGCAATGGATACGCGCAAACAGCTCCTCCAGACGCTTCGGACGCCCCGGCGATGCTGAAGACTTTCTCTGAACTTTCCCAAGCGTCCTGCATTGCCTGCCACGATGGCAACGAGGAAAACGGATTCGACGTAAATAGCCTGACCAATGACCTCTCTGAGAGAAAAAATTACGCCAGTTGGGAGAAAGTCTACGATCGAGTCGCCTCTGGAGAAATGCCACCTGCAGATGCCGACCGTCCAGCCCCAGCACTATTGAAACGATCGCTCGATGCTATCAGCAAGACTCTAACCGACAAGAACCTATCCCACCAAAAGCGATTTGGACGTACGGTACTCCGTCGCCTGACTAGATCTGAACTGCAACACACGCTCAACGACCTTTTATCGATCGATATCGATTTGAGCCAGGTGCTGCCTCCCGAGAACAACTCCAGCGAATTTGATACCGTTGCAGAGAAACAGGGGCTTTCTGAAATTCACGTTCGCGCTTATTTGGCAGCCGCTGACGCAGCGATCGAACAGGCGATCGAACTCAGGCCAGAACCGGATACAAACAAGCGGGAGTTCAAGTTCACCGAACTCGAAGCTATCAAAAAACACCTCGCAAAAGAGCATCAAAATCAAGAGCGCGTGATCTTGAAAGAACTCGACGACGCAGTCGTCATGTTCAACACCGCATCGTACCTGTTTAAACTCGACGACCTGTATGTCGGGGGGGACGGAAGATACAAAATATCTGCGACGGCAGCATCTTTTCAAGCCGACGAACCGGTGACGATGACTATCAATGTCGGCCACTACGAAAAAGGATACACGCGCGCGATTGCTCAATTTGACCTGCCTCCAAAAGCCAAACGAAGACGAAAAAAGAAATCAGGCAAGCAAGGCAACAAAAACGAATCTGACGTTGCGGCATCATCCAAATTGGGAAAATTGCGCACCGTCTCGCTAGAAACGGTCCTGCGAAAAGGACAGTACATTTTCCCCGGTGCGATTGGATTAAAGCTTCCGCCAGATGGAAAGACTGTGTGGAATCTATCCCCCGAACGATACACCGGCAACGGTATTGCGATGGAGAACATGACGGTCGAGGGACCTCTATACGAAAGCTGGCCGCCGCGATCGACGCGTCTACTCCTGCAAGGTGTGGAGACAAGGCTGCTTGAAAACAAACAATGGGATCCCTCGCGGCAAACCCACATTGGATACGAAATCGTCGCCGGCGATGATCCGGAAGCTCAACTGCGCAAGATCATCAAGTGGTTGGCCCCGCGCGCCTTTCGTCGTTCCTTGCGAGACGGAGAGGGCCAGCCGTTTCTTGAAATTGGCCTGCAGGCACTTAGCGATGGTCGCTCGTTTGACGAGGCAATTCGGCTGACGTGCAAATCAATTTTGACGTCTCCCGAGTTCTTGTTCCTGACACCAGCACCCGGCGAGCTGGATCAGTTTGCGCTTGCCGCGCGGCTATCGCTGTTTCTCTGGAAGAGTGTTCCCGACGAGGAATTGTACGCCGTCGCAGGCAAGGGAGAGCTGAACGATCCCACCGTGCTGCGACAACAAGTGAACCGGATGCTGAATGACGACCGCGCGGATCGCTTTGTGAGGGACTTTTGTCAGCAGTGGCTTCGGCTTTCTGAAATTGACGCAACGTCTCCGGACAAAACTCTCTATCCGGAGTTCGACCAACTTTTGCGGAAGTCGATGATTACAGAGACTGAGTCATTCATTTCGCATCTCATCGAGAAAGACCTTGGGGTCGCAAATTTGGTCGATTCAAAATTTGCTTTTCTCAACCGACGACTGGCAGATCACTACCAGATCCCCGGCGTTAAAGGCCAAACTGTCAAGCGCGTATCTTTGCCATCCAATTCAGTGCGCGGCGGATTACTGACTCAGGCCAGCATCATGAAAATAACCGCCAACGGAACAACTACCTCACCCGTCCGCCGAGGTGCGTGGGTGTTAACCCATTTGCTAGGTCAACCGCCCTCCCCTCCTCCACCGAACATTCCTGCAGTCGAACCAGACACCCGTGGCGCCGAAACCATTCGACAACTGTTGGATAAACACCGCAGCGATCCATCCTGCGCGGGCTGCCATCGTGAAATTGATGCGCCCGGTTTCGCGTTGGAAAGTTTTGACGTGATTGGCGGATTTCGGGAAAACTATCGCTCGCGCGAAAAAGGTGAAATTCCCAAGGGAAAGCTACTGGGGCGAAACATCTGGGAATACAAAATTGGGCCGCCCGTTGACGCCAGTGGAATATTGGTCGCCGACGAATCTTCCTCGGGAGGAAATTTTGCTGATATCCGAGGGTTCAAAAGACTGCTGCTAGAACGGGAGGATCAAATTGCTCGCAACCTGATCTCTCAGCTGGCTGTGTACGGCACGGGGGCGAAAATTCAGTTCGCTGATCGCGATGAAATCGAACGAATCTTGGTTGCCTGTAAGAAAAAATATTACGGCATGAGAACTATTTTGCACAAGGTGATTGCATCGAGATTATTCTTGAACAAGTAATGGACAAAAATCATGAAACGTAAACTCAATCGCCGCACTTTCCTTCGCGCCACTGGAGTGGCTGTTGCGCTTCCGGCTCTCGACGCAATGGTCCCCGATCCGGCCTCCGCCGCAACCTTAAAGCATTTTGGTATCAATCCCGATGCTCCTGCAAAACGGATGATCATGATTTGCACCTCGTTGGGCCTGCATGGAAAATCACTTTTCCCTGATGCCACAGGCAAGAACTACAAGCTGACGCCCTATCTGTCTCACTTGGAAGATCACCGTTCAGATTTCACGATCTTCTCTGGCCTCTCCCACCCCGATCAATCCGGCGCGGACGGCCATTCGTCCCAGATGACTTGGCTCACATCGGCGCGGCATCCGGGCTTGGGCGGATTTCGCAATTCTATCTCTGTCGATCAATTTGTCAGGGAAAAACTAGGCTACGTTACAAGGTACCCCTCGATCGCGCTGGCAACCGGCGGACAGAATAGCCAGTCTTACACCAGTGGAGGTGTGATGGTTCCCGCCGAATACCGTCCTTCGGTGCTGTTTGAGAAACTGTTTCTTGCAGGAAAGCCGTGGGAGATTGAGCATCAGAAAAGAAGATTAGACGACGGACGGAGTATTCTTGATTCTCTTGGCGGGCAGGCCAGCCGTCTCAAGCGTCGAATCAGCGCTGCTGATCGCGATCGGTTGGATGAGTACTTCTCATCTCTGCGGGCGGCCGAGAACCACTTCAACGAAGCGCGGCAATGGATCGACAAGCCCAAGCCAGCAGTCGATGCCGAAAAACCTGAAGACATTAAACAAGCCAGTGATGTGATTGGGCAAACGAACTTGCTGTTTGACCTGTTACCCTTGATCGTGCAAACCGATTCTTCGCGCGTCATCACGATTCTAATTAACGGGCGCAGCGATGTTCCGCCAATCGATGGCGTCACGATGGACCACCACAATCTATCCCATCATGGGCAAGACGAATCTAAACTCAAACAGCTGGCAAAAATCGAGAACGAACTGATGAAATCCTTCGGAGGACTCGTTGGACAGCTTAAGGAAAAGCAAGAAGCGAATGCCGAAGGCGAAACGCGCCTGTTGGACAACACGATGGTAATGTTCGGCAGCAACCTTGGTAACGCCAACGCACATGACACCAAGAATTTACCAATCTTGGTTGCCGGTGGAGACTATCAACATGGTCAACACATTGTGTATAACAAAAAGGAAAACACACCATTGTGCAATCTGTTTGTCTCGATGATGCAGAAGATGAATTTACCCGTCGATCAGTTTGGCTCTAGCGACGGATCTTTAAGCTGGTAAGGACCTCCCTTGGGGAGTGCTAAAGGCTTGCCGACAATCAGGCCCGAACACCTACTCAACCTTATCCAACGACCAAGCGACCACCTTGGTCTCTTCAGCATAGTGCAACAGCGGTTTTTGATCGCCGAGGTCCAACCCAAGCCCCTCGGTCATCGAGTTATGGCGTACGATCGCTTGTGCATCACGGATTCGCCACGGTTGATGATGAATCTCACCGCGAAAGAGCTGCCCCTGAGAATTCGTTGTGTAGAGGCAATATCGCGCCGTCAGCCAGTGGACAAGCGTGTCGGGTTTGGCAAAGTACCAATCGCCAACAGGACGGTATTCGCATAGCAGTTCTGCTGGCGCGGCATTAGCGTCGGTGCGGAGGCTGTGATACTGGATCCACTTTCCGGGACAATGATTGGACGCTTTCTTCAGTCCGATGTTGGCATCCACGTAGTTCAAGTGAAACAACCATCGGGCAGCGCGAACTGCAATTTTGCTGGTTGCGTCAAGCGAAAAGAACCAGACGCCCGGTTTACCACCGACTGTGACATACGTTCGCACGTTGAGTTCTGGAAACCGAGATACCAGCGGCAAATTCGGAACCCACCGAGGCGATACGTCTGCCATTTGAAACGGAACGATCCCGATCCACGCTTGACCATCGAACGTATCAAGCTCAATCGAATCGGGTAACAACTTCCGCAGCAAATCGGCGTCTACCTTGTAGTGCATGAACAGCAGGTCGAACCATGACATTCGCATAAAAGGCGCGCGACTTGGAAGATTCCAAGTGCGATCCTCAGCAGTGCAATAGAGTTCGTTGGCAGCCATCGACCAGTTCCGTGTGTGCAATTGTCCGCGTTTTGAAGAACCGAAAATCGTTTTGACTTGCAACATCCGCCACGCCAGCAGCAGTCTGTCTTTCTGCCGGCGGACGGCGCTGCTTGCTTCAAAAAATCGGAGAATCCCGCAATATTCGGGGTTAACAAACCTTCCAGCAAACGCAGCAATGATCTAGAATTCAAAACTGTTGAAGAAGTGAATTTGGGACGTTTTGTCTTTCTGATTTACGAACTTGGGGGTGTGGCGGAACTGGCAGACGCGCTAGATTTAGGATCTAGTGTCCTTACGGACGTG
>CAYTPS010000156.1:0-10185 GCA_964439245.1 uncultured Pirellulaceae bacterium
ATCAATGCTGGAGGTGGTCCAAGTGTTGATGAATTGATCATCATAGGCACCCTCGGCAAGAATCGCGTTAGACATCGCCAAAGCAATTGCACCATCGGTGCCCGGGAAAGGTGAAAACCACTCGTCGCTTCCGCCAGCAGTGTTGGAAAGCCGCACGTCGAAGGTGACCATTTTCGCGCCGTTTTCAAAACGACCGTTCTGAATTCGATTGGCGAAAGGGACGTGACCTTGATGAGCCTCAAAGGCGTTGGAGCCAAAGTTAAGGATGTATTTGGAGTGTTCGACGTCGTTAAGATCCCAGTCGCTTTCCCACAGATAGGTTAAGTTTGCCGCTCGACGGTTGCCACTACAGAGGCTTCGGTGAGAGAGTTGCGTTTTGGTGCCGAACGCATTGAGAAATCGCTTCAGAGCGTCCTTGGAGCGCTGGCGGCCTTGGTGGAAAGCAAAATTTTCTGGCTTGCCTGACTCGCGGATGATACGAAGCTTATCGGCGATCTCTGTCGTGGCTTCATCCCAAGAAATACGATTCCACTTTCCTTCACCACGTTTACCGACTCGCTTGAGCGGGTACAGCAGACGTTCCGGGTGATACTGATGGTTAAGGCCCGCATGTCCACGCGCGCACAGGCGGCCGCGGCTGTTGGGGTCGTTGGGATTGCCCTCAATTTTGATGATGCGATCGTCTTTGACGTGGCCAATGATGCCGCAAATGGTGCTGCACAACTGACACATGCCAGGGACTTTTTTGGTACCGACATATTTGTTCTTGTCTGGCCAATTGCGTTTTGCCTGAGGTCCGGGAAGTTGACAGACGCCAGGTGTTTTTTCTGTACCCAGCGGATAGGCCTCGCCCTTTAGCCGTCGCCATTTCTCCATGTCGATGCCTTGCTTGGGACGCTGCCGCTTGGGCACTTCGGAGTCATCATTGGCGTGACTGTTACTTCCAAAGGCGGCCAATACGGAGCCTGAGACCAGTGCAGCGCCGAGACCCAAAAAACTTCGGCGATGATTGCCGTTAGTTGGCGCGGTACTTTCGACTACTGGAAGAGAATGCTTCGGTGCGTGTGGTTTCGTTGGCATGGCGTTAGATTGGAGTCGTGGGTGATATTTGGCGTGCAGATACGAAAGCCTAAAACTACTTTTCTTTCCAGTTGTAGATGTCGTAGGCCTCGGGGCTGTAAGACTGGCCATCGACGGGCACACGATTTTCGATTTCGGCGGGTGCGTCGCCAGCAAACCACATTCGCGGTTTGGTCTTTTTCTCGCCACGCAGTTGGACCAGCGGCAGATCGTTTGCTTTGGCCGCCGTCATTGCCCGGGAAACTTTTGACTCTGGGTCGTTCAAATCGCCGAAGTGAATCGCATCAGCGGGGCAGGTCGTGGCACAGGCCGGTTCCATACCCTCGTCAACCCGGTGATAACAGTTGTGGCACTTCACGGCTTGGTTGGCGACTGGATCCATGTAGATCGCACCATAGGGACAGACTTCCACGCACGTTCCATGGCCACAGCAAGTTTCATAGTCGACCACAACGCTGCCGCCGCCACCTTTATGAAGGGCGCCGCAAGGGCAAGCTTTAATGCATGGCGCGTCTTCGCAGTGTTGACAGGCCATCGGCAAGAACATCCTGGCCACTTTGGGGTATTCCCCCACGTCTTTGTAGAACGTCTGGCGGATGTAGTTTCCCAGCGGCACATCATTTTCAGCTTTGCAAGAAACCTCGCAACCATGACAGCCGAAACATCGCCGCGTGTCGATGAACCAACCGTACGCCTTTCCATCGTCAGGCGCCTGCATTCGGTCCTGCCAATACTCTTTTGGCTGGAATAAATCTGACGAGTCAGTGCTGCTTGATTTGGCAGCCGCATTGCCGACCGTGCCGGCTGCGATCGCGCTGGCCGATGTCTGCATAAACTGCCGGCGGCTTTGCGACGAATCGTCCGGGGCGGAAGATTCTGTTCCAGCGTCGGTCAGTTGTTTTGATGAACTGGGATGAGAAATGGTTTTCGAGACTGCGTCGCATGAGGGTGCATTTGGGTTCGAATCTGACATAGCCACCATGTTGTAACTGAAACTGGGAACGTTAGAAGGACCAGTAAATCAGATAGGGCGTGGTGTGTCAAAGCGGTTAGCGGATGAAATCACCCTAGCAGAGAAGGGTATGTATCTGATTTTGCGAGCCAATCTCGAAGGTCACTCGTGGAGTGGGCTGCTTTGAACGCCCCCGCGTAACAAAAAAGTGACAGCGACACCGGTCGCTGTCCTTAATGCCAAATGTCCGATCAAGCCTGCCTGATCTAAGATCTCTTGCGTCGAGAAATCATACCACCAGCAGCCAACACTAGCAGCATTGCTGATGAAGGTTCTGGAATAGCAATGAGGCCCCCTTCAAGAGTGAATGTTGCTGATCCAAATGTAGGGACTACGGCTCCTAAACCATCATTGACGAAACCCAGTTCACCCGGGATTAGGTCAATGTCTACCGAGCCAGCTCCAAGAATATCGAAGTCTATTCTGGCAAGCAAGAAGCCGTTGGCTCCTGCACGGTAGTCGGGGTCACCAAAGTTCCCGGCGACAATTCCGGGGGTCAAAAACGAGATTCCAAACAGCCGTGCGTCAGTTGAGGTAGGTCCAGCATTTGCGTCGTTGGGATCCAAGAGAACTAGATCCGTAAAGCTGCCGTCTGCGTTGAACGTGGTTCCACCTGAAATAGAAAGCACGTCGTTGTTACCAATTGTGAAATCTAAATCCAACTGGTTGACGTCAAAATCTTCATCCGCAAACAGGAATACTGATGTGGAATTCGTATCCAAGCCCAAAACAAGATCCGTCACTCTTGAGTTTTCGTCAAAAGAGAAAAAGATATCCGGATTGCTGTTAGTCGGCGGTGCAACAGGAGGATCAACAGGAGGATCAACGGGTGGAACTACAGGAGGATCAACGGGTGGAACTACAGGAGGATCCACAGGCTGACCTAGAATCGTCAAAACCCCTGACTCAAAGCCTACCTCAGGGAACTCTCTAGCACCGCTATCGAAATCAAGATCTACGGCACCACGACCACCTAAGAATTGAGAGTCATTAAAGAGGAAGTCAAAATTGGTCGTCCCTCCTCCGATGATGTCAAAGTCTATTTGAGCAAGCAAGACGCCGTCTGCTCCTTGGCGGTAATCGGCGTTTAAGTCTGCAGTTTCTGACACAAGCCCCTGAGTTCCAACCGATACTCCAAACAGCCGACCTTCGGTTGCTGTTGGGCCGGCTCCCGCATCGTTCGGATCCATAAGGTCTAATTCTGTGAAGCTACCATCAGTATTGAACGTCGTTCCACCTGTAATTGAAACGACACTTGACTCGCTGTTTGTGAAATTGATATCGAGTTGGTTAAAGTCTGAAGCAGCATCTGCGAAGATGAAGACCGATCCTGTACTCTCAACATCAGAGTCCAACGTAGCCGTTGGTACTCGAGAATTTTGGTCAAAAGAGTAAAAGAAATCCGCCGTTTTGGATGGCGAGACTGGAGGATCTACCGGAGGTACGACCGGTGGATCGACTGGAGGCACCACAGGCGGATCGACTGGAGGAACTACTGGCGGTTCATATGGCGGAGCCGGATCACCTAGAGCGGTTAACTCTGCAGATCCAAATGTGGGGACAATTTGCCCAACACCATCATTAACAACACCTAAGTCGCCTAAGCTGAAATCAAAGTTTGCCATACCTCCTCCGCCAAGGTCGTAATCCAATTGCGCAAGCAAGAAACCGTTTGCGCCAGCGCGGAAGTTGGATGCCCCCGACCCCGGTTGCTGGCCAGGGCTTAGAAATGAAGTCGCGAACACCCGACCGTCAGTTGCATTGATCGGTCCCGAACTGTTTGGATCCAACAGGTCGAAAAAAGTGAACGCTCCACCAGGCGCAGAGCTCGAGGTACCCGAAGTTGGCGAACCCGGGTTATATACTACGCCACCAGTAAATGCTGCAACGTTAGGATTGCTGGTGCTGAAGTCGACATCCATTTGATTGAAATCAAAATTCTCATCCGCGAAAATGAACACTGATCCAGTGTCCGCAACATCAGAGTCTACCGTAGCGGTCGGCACTCTCGAGAATTCGTCAAACGAAAAGAAGATGTCCTGCGCAGTGACAAATGTAGGGCCGAAGAACATCACAAAAGCAACGAGAAATAGAATTCGTTTACACATGGCGACTCCCTTGTTACGGCACGAATGGTTTAGAAAAGAATGCCCTCCAGCAGAGGAAATCAGTCAGCGAACTCAGTTCATTTCGCTGTCTCCCGCTGGATAGATATAATCGTACTCAATTGAACTTCCAATCGCAAGAAAACTCTACCGAGTTGCGTCGTCTCAGCTTCTAGCTGCAGTTCCCAACATTCGCCCCAACTCACAAATTGCAACGAAATCCGAGGGAAGGACGTTTGGTAGACGTTCAAAAGCACGTATTTACGTACGGTCAAAATTTTGTCGCTTTTGACCGGAATTCATTGGTAGAAAGCGAATTCGTAGACTTGGTTGATAGAGCTTATTGGCGATGCAAGAAACCAATGGTGGATTGAAAGAGTTCTTCGCTATCCTTCGACAGCGGTATTTCTTCACTCTTAAGTTCGACCAAATTCGCTTGGCAAAAACCGCAGCCCAACACCCCGACGTGAAAATGGACGAAGTCGTTCCACTGGTCTGAAAGAATCTCCAATGCGTACTTTCCTAGAGTGGTGCGTTTTGGGCAACTCGGCCGTTGGTCTAGCCAGATTTGTTCAAGGTCGGGCAGCAGTCTTTCTTCAAAATTCTCCACTGCGACATCGGTTCGATTGGCCATCAGCGCTCGCAAACGAGCCAGCAACCGATGCTTGACGACGGCAACCTCATTTTCAGTCACCGAAATAGCCGCCGCAAGTTGCCGATTTTTAAGACCGGCAAAAAACAGTCCTTCGGCAACCTTTAGGTCTCGAAATCGCTCACGTTGTTTTAGTTCACTCGTTAAATCGAAGACCGCATCGCTCAATCTTTGCTGATCCTGTTGAAGTTGCTCCGCCTGCCGAGCGTACCGACTAGCGGTCAAGTCGCCGCTCGAAGGATCATCGGTCGCTTCTTCGTTTTGAAGAACATCGAACGGGCTCCAATGCGATTCCTTGCCGCTAAAAGATTTTCGAAAGTGATCATTTATTCGGTATCGCATGATGCGAAACAGAAACGTTTCGAGACTGCAGTCCGCGCGAAAGGTCTTGGCCGATTTTAGAAATGAAACGAACGTTTCCTGAACCAAATCATCGGCAGACGCTCCTCCTAAAGACTTCCCAATCCGTCGTTCTGCAAACGCTCTCAGACGCGGTCCAAATCGAGCGACCACCGCGCGCCAGCCATCCTCGTCACCTGCCAAAACTTGTTTCAGCAGGTGATTGTCGGCTTGGGAGAAGCGTTCGGAAGAATCAGGCAACAGTCGCGACGACAATTAGGAGAAGGAGAATAGCGGAAACAAGTGCGACGATCGTCACCAAGCGCGAAATGCCGGTGCGGCAATAGCCCTGCGTTGCGATATTGGAGACGAAGCCAGCGACCACGGTCAAGCACACGATCATCGCCAACGAAAATTCGAAGCTGGGACGATATGACTTCGTATCGCGAGGGTCTGAAGCACTAACCGCCATCGCCAACGGCGGATCTTGGACAAGTATAGCCTCGCGGAATACTCTGCCGTAAGGGCGTTCAATAGCTTGCGAGAATGTACCAGCGATCTGAGGTTCGATTTGTTCAGCCTTTAGGTGTAACCGATTGGCAGCGTCCTGTACGGCGCGTTCGTGAGCCTTACTTCTCAAAGGTTCCACGCCACGAGTAGCCCCAATATAAAACCGGCTCTTGGGATACAACGAAGTGAACTTAGAGAAATCGGTCAACCAAGGTGTCTCCTCAAAGGAAACCGAATTTCCTTCACTGTTGTCAGCTAGTGGCTTACCACTTTTCCTGGTCAAACTATACGAGATATCGCCCTTCTTGAGACGCATTACTTTATCGGGAAATGCGTCCAAGAATCGCTCCAAATTTTCAAGTCTGAATGTGATGAATAGCGTATTGTCAGCTTTTTCATCGGTCACAAAAACCTTTGGCTTCATTGACTTGAACGCGTCCTTCAGGGCTTTTGTGAAATCAGCGAAATCACTATCCGAAAAACCGCTTTGGGAAAGTAGCAGCGGTGTGGAATGAGCCGGTGGATCCTTCTCTTCTGCGGTGACTTCAGCCGCCAAGTTGCTTTTTTGAGACGCTTTTATCTGTTCGGCAATCTGCCTCGCCAGCGGAGCGGCACAAGCCTCGATACTGGGGTACTGATCTGCGTCAAAGGGAAGGTCTTCGGACCAGTTAACGATTAAATCGGGGAGGGACGCGTGTGATGAGCCCACTAATCCTGTTGATTGCCAGAGCGAGGACTTTCGTCCAAATGGAGCCTCCTCCATCTCCCAATCGGGGACGTCTTGAATGCTAGGAGCCGTGGTAATACTCACGGGCTGGCGAAAACTGTTGTACGAGGAAAGAATCCACAACAAAGGAATCGCCGAAGAAAGCAGAAGCAGGATTCCAACTTTCATTCCAAACGACATTCCCGTTTTCTCTTGCTTGCCTTTGTGCACAACAGGCGTCTCGGGAGCTTTCCCTTGTTTCAACGCGAGTTCGTGTTTCATCGTAAAGTGTTTCGAAACCAAATTGGCGACGACAAGAAACGCGACGAAGATAAATACTACTTCTTGGGCACCCAAGTGTGGAATTCCGCCATGCTGCCTACCAATCAGCCATGCGCTAACCAATACTGCAGCGGCCACAAAAGCCTTAGCTGAAGTGGACCACGATGATTTTTCTGCCGTACCAAGCTTCATGGCTCGCTCATGTTTCTGAGCGAAATGTTTTGCAGCCAAATTTGCCGCGACCAAAAACGCGACAAAAAGAAAGACAATTGATGGTCCGCGGAACTCAAAGGAAGAATTAATCTGAGATACAGCTTCTTGAGCAAGAACGATTTTCGGCAGAGGTAACATTAGACTTCTTCCTTCAGAACAAATGATTCGTTTTCGCAGCGGGTCTCCGATAACGGCGTTTCTTGAGGATGTTTAGCGTTGCCCTGTCCGGAATGCTCCTCGCGATTGACGCGCCCATGAGGAGCAAGTATCTGAACGACTAACACAGTAGAGGCAACAAAAGATTGTACGATTAACGCCACTGAATCACCTCCGAGAATACCCAGCAAAAACATGGCCAGCCAGAAACATGCCATCGGGACGAACGTCTTGATCAGTCCCACTCTTGGATATCTTCCAACTTCAATGAGGCAACGCCAATCGAACGCTAAGCCTGCAATCAGTAGTACGATAAACATTTTGCGACTCTGAAAGTTAAGCAAGTTGACATGTTGGTTTTCAGGCAGCATCATGCCTATCGCAAACCCACTGCCTACTACGATTAAAGCTCCCACTAAACGGCTTATGACATTCCACTGTCCAGTGCCAGCACGTGGCAGCGATTGTAGAAACAGCCAACAAACGATTGCTCCAGCAGCCGGATACAAAACCAGCAGGGGCAACAGATTGCCTAAATGGAGTGACGCAAGCAACGCAAACGCCCACCCAACCAACAAAGCAATCAGTCCTCTTTTCAATATGCTGGATGTATCTGGACCGGCGATCTCCTCGGACTTTGGTTGCCACAAAAATCCTGCGCCCGATAACCAGCCCGACCACGAACTGGGAAGCTTGACTCCTGGTCGCTCGAAGGGCTGCGATTGGCTGTCCTCCCGGGTGTCGACCAAGCTTGGCATCTTTACAAAAGTGTCTTCGATGCCGGCAGAAGCCAATTGTACTGGTGGTTTCGCGCGACGTTTTGCCGCCCTGTCTCCAATCATCGACAGAGACGCAGGCGCTGGTAGGTAACTGGAGTGATCTTCCGGACACAATGCATGCAGCATTTCGTCCACAGACTGATAGCGATCCTCGGGGTTTCGCGCCATGGCTTTGGTGATCACCTGACCAAAGACAGGATTCAGCCCCGCTACATCGGGTTTCGAAGTCAAGTGCTTTATCAAAACCTCGCCCAAACTCTCGCCAACGTAAGGCGGGTTGCCGGTCAGCATTTCAAACAGGATCACACCCATTGCGTAGATGTCGACGACCTTGCCGTATTTTCCTTCGCCAATTTCCGGCGCCATGTAGTGCACGCTGCCGACGGTGGTTGTGTGTCCGCTGTGATGGCTGGTGCTGATGGCTTTGCTCAAACTGTAGTCGCCAATTTTCACGTTGCCGTCTTCGAAGAAAATATTGTGCGGTTTTAGATCGCGGTGAACGACTCCGGAATCGTGCAGGTAGCGCATGCCCTTGATCAACTCACGCATAAAATACAACGCTTGATCTTCGCCAATACCTTTAGAACGAACTTTGCTACCACGGGCGTCACCTGCCGCTTCGTCTAACAGTTCCTTCAAGCAAGGTCCAGCAACGTATTCCATCACAACCCACGGGCGCTTGTCGCTGTCATGTTTCACATCAAAAATTGTCACCAGATGCGAAGACTTAAGATTCATGCAATGCGTGACCCCACGCAGTTCAATGTCCACGTAGTTTTGAATGAACTTCAATCCCACCTCACCACCAGCGTCCCTTTTGGCGAAATACACCTCGCCAAATCCGCCGCGGCCCAGAGCGTGTTCAATCGTGTAGCCGTCCAAAGGGCGATCGCCACTTGAATATCGAAAACTGGACATCAGGATACGCTCCTTTGATGGGTAAACTGATAACCGTCGAAATCCGCCACCGTCCCTAATGCCAAAGTCTGTGTTCCAGTCCGTCCTTGTTGATGGATCACAAATGCGTCTAGGTGAGTAATCGGTCGAATGATAACTCTCCTCTTGAGACCGGCCAAACGAAAGTGGCCGAAAGTCGGGCCGAACACCAAACTGTCACCGAGCAAAACGATTGAGCGAATTTGCCGCTGTTTCATTTTACAGCCCGTGATCTTGAGCACTGCCGAATTACTGGCGGAAACGGATTTAACGAACTTAAGCCGACCGCGTTTCCCAACTTCAATAGCATCGCCATTGGAAAGTAAGTGCTGTCGAGTTGATCGGTCATTGACGACAAAGGGTTTGGCGGACTGCGCGAGATAGTCCTCTCCGGATCGCTGAATCGTTATCAGGCTACCTCCTTCGGTTTGTAAAACGACATCGGCCGCTCCACCAGTAGTATGATTGCCCGACGAAGAAGTTGTTCCAATGGTTACTTGCCGGTGGGGCAAGACCAATAGGCTACCCAGTTGATCCACATGCAGCAAACTCGAACGCGTTGTCGTCTGTTGCTTCTCTTTGCCGGAATAGTGATTGGTAGTTCGAGGTCGAGATTGGGCCAACTCCTGTTGTTGGCAATCCATAAACCCAAGTGGTCCCGAGAATATTTCTTCGACCGCAGCAGTGCATTTCTCCGTCGCCGTGATCGCATCATCAATCCACTTGGCGGCAGGAAATACTTGCTTTAGCAGTTTTAACTTTCTCAGCACCATCGCGTAGTCCGCCGCCCGAGCGTCACTGACGATTTGCGAAAGTTGCCGGATATGCGATCTTAGTCCGATGGCTTGGCTGCCATCGATCCCAGCACGTTCGATCTTTGCCAGAGAGCTCATCGCCCTGTCGAGCCTCCCAATGCGCAAATCGGAATCGATCTGCTTTCGAATCGCTTCGCCAACCTGAGTTTTCAACCGTTGCACTTCAGCGCTACCGTTGGCGCTACGGTTTACCGCTTTGGGCGTCGAAGCAATCAACATCGCGGCCTCGTCGAATTGTTCTGAATTGACAAGTTCTGCCAATTGACCGACAAGCTGATTCTCGTTGTCTTCGGCTGCCTTTTGTACAAACGATTGGTCACGAGCGTCGACCTGTTGTAGCAACTGCTCTACTTCGACCTGCGGCCGCTGCGAATCCTACGGCTCCTGCGCCTAGGCCGCTACTCACCAAGGCTCAGACTCTTTGCGCGCGTGCTTGCCGAAAAACGGGACGAGCTGTTCGTTGGCCTGTTTGTCGCGATCGTGCTGCTCGTGTCGTGCTCGACGGCGATGTACCACCTCGAAGGAGCCGTGAACGAGAACTTCCGGTCGATCCCCGAGACGATGTGGTGGGGTGTCGCGACGCTCACGACGGTTGGCTAC
>CAYTPS010000156.1:10195-10891 GCA_964439245.1 uncultured Pirellulaceae bacterium
CCTGTGGCCCACCCAATCGCTTCGCCAACGCTGCATCATTTTTTGCAGCGCCGTAACGCAATTGTTGGTAGTGAGCACTGCCGCGTTCCAGCAGCGCTGCGACCAGCCGGTCAACCAGTCTTTGGCCGTCGGCATGGAATCGCTGCGGCGTCGATGTTAGCATGTCAAATGCCTCGTCGAGCCTCCCGGCTTTAAGGGCCGTTTCTGCTTTTTTAAGGTCGATATTGAACACCAGATACACTTTCGTTTTCTAGTTGCCAAACCTGTAATCTCCGCCAAGGCGAAACAGATGAGACCGAAGAGTCTCCGTTTGCGGTACGCCTTTATTCTACTTCGGACGCAAGTGCGTTTTGGTCAGGGCCAAAATATTGATCGATCTCAGCCAACACCTCCTCGGTAGAAGCGGCATCTTCGTCAACCGGCACGTTCATGATACCACGCTCGTAGGTCATCATGCGTTCGGCGACGTCGATGCGGTTCTCGATTTCACTCAGCAGTTGATCGGCTTGAGAAAGATGGCTGTCGTCGATCAGATTGCCTGAGTCGATCGCACTAGCCTTAACCAACCGGTGTTGTGCTGCCAGCGATTCAACTTTCAGTTCCAACTCTGACTGACGAAGCCGCATTTCTTCGAGTAGTGTCACCGCAGCGGCGAGTCCTTCGCGTCGTTTGGCCAACAATCGTTCTTTGCTGTCC
>CAYTPS010000157.1:0-10779 GCA_964439245.1 uncultured Pirellulaceae bacterium
CCGATAAGCGGAGACTGACGATTAACATTGCCGACGACGGAAGTTACTCGTTGGCCGGTCGTCCGATTACTGCCGATCGACTGCCCGAACAGTTCGCCGCTGTACGGGAGAAGGAAGGTGGCGATATCGAGGTGCGTATTCGAGGCAGTCGTCGTGCACCCTATTCGGCTGCCGAACCGGTGATGATCGCTTGCACGCGCGCCGGGATTTGGGATGTGTCGTGGGCCGTTTATCGGGAGCCGAAATGAAAGCTCCACATGCCAATTTACGCTCACGTGGCGATGTCGATATTGATTCAGCGATGACGCCGATGATCGATGTCGTGTTTCTCTTGCTAGTATTTTTTGTCTGGACAGCCAGCTTTCAGGTCGTCGAGCAGATGTTGCCAGCCGAACTGTCGTCGCAAATGGGGACTGATCAGGCGACGCCGCTTGAACCGCCACTAGAGAAAGATTTAGAAGACATCGTGATCGGCGTCAGCTTCGATGGTAAAGCTGCATGGACTTTGAATGGGCAGCCTTTGTCAGACGCCGCCACCGTCGAGCGCCGACTGGCATCGATCGCGCGTGTTGATCCCGCGGCGACAGTGATTGTCCATCCGGCCCCCGAAGTGCCGCTGGAGTATGTCATAGAGACTTATGATGCGGCCAAGCTGACCGGTTTTACGAGTGTCAGTTTTGCGGTCAATGGAAAATAAGTAGTGGACGATAATCATCATCCTAACTGGAACCTGAGACAATAAAGAATCTCTGCTCAATGCGATCGTTTCCATCAGTTGCCGCCGAATGGTTGATTTGTGGTATCGTTTTGTTCTCAGGTCAATTGTGCAACGGTTATGTACCGCAATCGCCGCGCGTTTTTGATCAGCGCGAGCAAACGTTTGTCGCGGGATTGCTGCAACGACGATTGTTCAATGTGGCCGAATCACATTGCCTCGAGTTGCTAAACCAAAAACAAATCCAGATCGCCGATCAGACCGCACTGACCGTACAACTGATCCAAACACGGACTTCGATGGCGCTGACCTCCGAAGCGGCCGTTGCCGAGGAGGCTTGGCAAGCAGTTTGGCAGACGGGCGAAGATTTTGAGAAACGTTTTCCTGGGCACTCGGGCCAAATGCAGGTTTCGATTCAAACTGCGCTTGCGCACTTGCAACGTGCTCAAAGGATGGGAAGCATCATCGAAGCCCAAATGGTTTCTCCATCAGAAGTTTCATCAGTAGCCGAAGGCATGCTGGAGCAGTGTCGCAATGCGAGACGGATCCTCACGAAAGTCGAAAGAGACATCGAGCGGCTACTGCCAGAGCGGCGGTCACGCACGCTCACCGACGGAGAGCTGGATCCACAACAATTATTGGCGCTCAAGAGTAGTGTGCGTTATCAAATCGCGATTTGCCAATTGCAAGTTGCGTCCGCTTATCAACAAAGCGATTCTGTGGCGTGGGTTAGCGCCCTGAATGATGTGCTAAAACGATTGCAGGAGGTTCAGGACACCGTTATTCCGTCACAACAAATCTGGTGGAAGTCAAAGGTCAGCCAGTTGGAGTGCCTGTTGATGTTGGGCAAAACGGATGAGGTTGAGCGACTGCTTTCGACCCTTCCCAGAGAAGGGCCGCCTGAGAGTATTTTGCCTCGGTTGATCCAGCAGCAGTTGAAGTTGGCGATCGCAACGAGGGACAGAGAGAAGCTCAGGTCTCACTTATCAGCAGACCAACTACAAAAGGGGATGGGGGACCCGCCTCAGCTTGAGTTGGTTCGTATCGGTGCGGCGGTAGCGCTTTCCAAACTACTGGACGATCAGCGGCAACGAGAGTTCTGGTTAGATGCCGCATCTAAAAAGAAACAGATGGTCCAACAGCGCTATGGAGCTTGGTGGGGGCGGCGAGCAGGCTTGGCACTTGTTCGTGCAGCAGGCAGTGCAAATATCGCATCGGCGGAAGAGCCAGCGGGCACTTTGGTGGCCAACAGTGGCACGGTGGAACTGTTAGTCCAAACGGCGCTTCAGGCCCAACGCGATGGTGACTTGGACGACGCACTAAAAGCTTACGATCGAGCCATCGAGCAATCTTCAGCGCCGGCAGCCATCTTGAGATTGCAAATTAAGGCCAGTCAGATTCTAGAACAACAATCGCAGCCGCTGGCCGCGGCCAAACGCTTGACCACTGCCGCCACAGCGGCGCCCAACCAAACAGTGGCTGCAGCTACCCATTTGCGAGGCGCTTGGAATCTCGCCCGAGCTGTTGCCACGACAAACGCGCCCGCTTCAGATATGACAACGCTGGTAGAAACTTTAAACCAGCATCTTACCCAGTGGCCAAAGAGCCCATCTAAAGATACGGCAGCATTGTGGTTGATGGCCGAACATATTCGCGCTGGAGATGCTCAACAGGCGCTCACAGCCTTCGATGCCGTCGATAGTGGCAGCGATGAATTCCCCGAAGCCCTGACGCAGATACGCGCGTTGTTCTTTCAGGAATCAAAAGATTCCAATGGACAAAAACAAGCAACCAAGAAGCTGGCCGGAGATGTCTTGACTAGGTTAAACACTAGATATGATGATGTTGCAGAATTGGGAGATCGAGATCGCGCCGCCGGTGTTTTGGCAGTCGTGACCGAGGTTGGACTTGAGTCAAACGCTCTACCGGTAGAACAACTTCAGCTTTCGGTGGCAGAGTTTCAGCAAAGGTTCTCTGGAGAGGCAACTGGTTCTACTGCCGAGAACGAGCTGTTAGCTTGGTCTAGCCTTTTGATGCTGCTGAATAACAATTCGGTAACCCAATCGGATGCAAACAAAGCGCAGTTGCTACTAGCGGCTAGCAAACCAAACGAAGCAATGTGTCGGCGTCTGTTTCGGATGATGTCGAAACTTGAATTTGAACTAGCGCACGCGGGATCGGGCGATGAAAGGTCTCTTTCCCAACATAGTGCACTACAGTCGTTTGGTTTGGAGATTATTCGAATCGTCAACCGTTTGCCACTTTCGGTTCGAAAATCAGATAGTTGGAAGTATCAGTGGGGTAGTCTGTTGCGAAGAAACCGACAACCCAAAGAAGCTGTTTCACTATTGGAGCCGTTGGCTCAACGTTTCCGCGGCGATATGTTGATTCAACTAGAGTTCGCCAGAGCACTGTCGGAGGCCAATATCGATCAACGACAGCAAGACGCGCTTAAGACTTGGCGGCGGTTGGCCAAATCGTTGACTCCCACGACAGAGAATTGGTATGAGGCGCGACTGAATGTTGCCCAGCAGCTGGAATTATCTGGCGATAGAGTGGCCGCAAAGAAGTTACTGCTTTATACCCGTTCGGTTTACGGGTGGGAGAAGTCGGCCTGGTGCAGTGAATTGGACCGATTGCTTAGAACAGTGCGGACGCTACCTACACCGTAGAGTTTGCCCGCGCGGCACCCGCTCTGTGAATGTGGCGGGAACAGATATTTTTGAATCAAGACGCTCAGAAAAAGCGGTCCGGCCGAGCTACAATGAGGTTTCAATCCAACATGATCACCATCCACAAAAATGAGGTTGCTTTGAAGATGCTTTCGAAAATGAAACTTTTCCGTTCGTCCATCATGGCCGTTTGTTTGGTTGTCGCGGTCCCAGTTGTCGCTGGTGCTTGGTTAGTCGAAGAGTGGAAAAGCCACGTCGTGTGGCCAGAACCACCGAAAGTTGAACCGGGAACCAATGGTTCACCTCCATCAGATGCCGTCGTGTTGTTTGACGGCACAAATCTCGATCAGTGGAAGGGTGGAGATGCGTGGAAGGTCGAAGACGGCGTCGCGACCACCCAGAAAAGGACGATCGCGACGAAGCAGAAATTCGGAAGCTGCCAGCTTCATCTAGAGTTTGCTTCACCTGCCGAAATCGAAGGCAATGGTCAGGGACGGGGCAACAGTGGAATTTTCTTTGGCAACGGGTATGAGGTCCAAGTACTCGATGGCCACGAGAACCCGACCTATTTCGATGGCCAATGCGGGGCACTGTACAAACAAAGTCCGCCGATCGTGAACCCTTGTCGCAAACCGGGAGAGTGGCAGACCTACGATATCATTTACGATGCACCTAAGTTTGGTGCCTATGGCGAGTTATTACGGCCCGCGTACTTTACGGTAATGCTCAATGGAGTCGTGATTCAGAACCACGTTGAACTCAAGGGCCGCACGCTTTACAACGAACCGCCCACATACGTGCCGCATCCAGAGAAGATGCCTATCTCACTTCAGTTCCATAACGATGCGGTTCAGTACCGAAATATTTGGGTGCGCGAGAACATGTCGCCTCTTGAGCCTGAACTTCCCGAAGCGTATCGCTGGTCGATCGATTCGAAGAAGAAAAAGAAGTAGGGTCGCAGTGCCACTCGTTCTAGCAACCGGTGATAGGGCGGTCTTGTGGGACTTTCAAGCATGCGGTGGCCAAGAATCCTAAAGTCAAAATGGCTCCGATGAACAACAAAATTTGGCTTAAGAACATGATGGTCTCCAAGGGTAAGGTCTCGGTATAAGACTTTGCTTTACCGGAGAGGAGAGCATCAACGGTGCCAATCAGGTGTTCCCAATTGCTTGTTATTTTTCACCATTTTGCGCGAACCGTTTTGGATCACATTTAGAGAGCCGCAATAAGCAAATTCTCGATCATTGAGCCAGTAGCGCGAAATGCACTGCCAGCAAAATGGGGCGTGATAGCCATAGATACCAAGAAAGTTTCGTTTGCTGGCAGCGACTTTAACGCGCTGTCACTCTGATGGCAGTGTGGTCAAAGTTGTAACATTCGGGCTTGATCAGGTCATCTTTACAAGAACGATTCTGAGTTATCTATCCACGAAAAAAAGCCGCTCGAATGATCGAGCGGCCTTAGATCGATTGGCAGAACTGCTAACCACCTTACCAGTTGGCACGAACTGGGTAGTAGCCGAACTGATTTGTGTTTGATGGAAAGTAGGGCGTGTTCTGGTATCCGCCAGCGCTGCCGCCGGAAGATCCGGCACCACGTCCGAATTGGTGATGGATCGGAGTCGAACGAGTCTGCCCTACGCCCCACGCATACGTCGATTGGTAGGATGCCGTTGGTGGCACGACCACAGCGGTCGGCTGACCGTAACGCCAAGTGTTGTACTCGCCGTGCCAGCTGTACTGGTTTTGTAGTCCTTGATTCCACGAATGAGTTCTTCCTGCACGGGCGCCTTCGCTACTGTAAGCGTAGACTGGATTCGGGCTGAAGTGATCTTGTGCCGCCAGCTTGAGTGTTGTTCTAGGATTAACACAACCAGCGCTAGGTTGGACACGGCCTTCGCCGTCGAAGGTTGCGCCACCTCCATTGAAGACTGACGCCAATTTACCTGTGCCGTGTAAAGCGTTACTTGCAACCCGTTTTAGTTTTCCGCCACATCCATTGCAGCTTTGTGCTTGGACGGAACTCGCGCTCATGCAAAGGACAGCGGCCATCAGTGCGGCAGCAGCAAAAATATTCTGTTTCATCGTTATCGTCCTGTTGAAGTTTCTTGTTGCTGAAAGTTGAATCCTCTGCGGCGCCACAACGCGGCAAAACGCAGGCGAATTCCGGATTAGTAACCCGAACATGTCGAGCAACCGCCTCGGGCGTGCAAGCCGCACCGACCACCAGCACATTTACTTTTAAGTTTGCCTACCAAGCCACCGTCGGCGATACCGCCACCCATTCCGTAGGCTCGTTGGGCTAATCCGTAATGCAGTTTCGCGACGTAGTTGTTGGTCATGATACCGGGACGGTAGCCTTGATCACCGTTTTGCCAACGCACAGAAGTGATGTTCAACGAGGGCCCGCCACCTTTGAAGCTGTTATCGTTGTAGTAGTTGAAATAGTTGCGGTCGTGCTCGTACATCATCTCGTGCGGCATTAGTGGCTCGTAAGTTCGGTAGCTGTGACCAACATGGGCAGGCACGGGATGAGGAGCGAGATATTTCCCGGCAGTCAATCCACCTTGCCCCTGAGTGGTGTACTGTGCGAAAAGATGGTTGGGATAATTGCCGGGGGCGATTTGTGCCTGAGCCGAATTGGATACCAGTGCGACGCAGGTCATCAGAGCAGCGGCGGCGAGAAATTTGTTGAACATTGAAGAACTCCGTCTCTTGTGGATTGGCCCGATCAAAAATGCACTGGGCGCAGTGGCGGTCCAGCAAAGCAAACGATTTTGCCAGACATAGATGCAGCAGCCAAATTCGTTCGTCCTGAACATCAGCAACCGCACGAACCTTACTTCGTCCGAACTGAAAAACGGCTGGTAGCTAATCTGGTATCAGAGTCAGGCAAACTCAACGGGCCCGTTCTACAACCGTGAATACCGTCTGTAACCGCACCTGACTGCCTGCTATACTCTGCCCAAAGCAAACCTTTGATAGCACCCACCAGACCAACATCCCAAGGGACCGGACGTGGCAAAACGACGTTCAGCGAAGAAGTCATCCAAAAAACGGGCCGCAGCCAAGGCATCTGGCAAAAAGCCTACCAAAAAGCGTGCAAAAAAAGCCTCGTCAAAGTCACCAAAAACGGGCGGCATCGAGGAACATCCGCTGTTTGACGACGATGGCGACGAAAATTCTCAGATTATGGGCGTGCCGCTTCGGCTGGCAGCGCAAAGCCGGTATCTGAACTATTCGCTGTCGGTCATCACCAGTAGAGCGCTGCCGGACGTGCGCGACGGGCTCAAACCGGTCCAGCGGCGTATTCTCTACACGATGAATCAGCAGTCATTGTCGCACACGGCCAAGCATCGAAAATGTGCAAAAGTGGTCGGTGACGTGATGGGTAACTACCACCCGCACGGCGACAGTTCGATCTATGAAGCACTCGTCCGCCAAGCTCAGCCGTTTTCGTTGCGGATGCCATTAGTTGACGGCAGCGGAAACTTTGGTTCGATCGACGGCGACAATGCAGCTGCGATGCGATATACCGAATGTCGTTTAACGCGCGTGGCGGGTGAGATCTTGACCGATCTGGCAACACGCACCGTCGCGTTTAAGCCGAACTACGACGGCAGTCGCGAAGAACCGGTTGTCTTACCCAGTCGCATGCCGAATCTGTTGGTCAATGGTGCAACGGGAATCGCCGTCGGTATGGCAACCAACATGCCGCCGCACAATCTGAAAGAGGTTTGCCGCGCTCTGTTGAAATTGCTTAAGGACCCTGAGATCAAGGACTATCAGCTGGTCGCCAAAGATGCGATTCAAGGACCTGATTTTCCGACCGGCGGTCAAATTATCAGCACCAGCCAAGAACTTCGCGAGATGTATGCGACAGGGCAGGGGACTGTCAAAGTTCGCGCGACTCATAAGATCGTCGAGAGTAAGAAAAAGAAAGTCATCCAAATCATTTCGGTTCCGTACGCGGTCAACAAAGCGGAATTGGTCGAGCGGATGTCGGACCTTGTTTACAGCGGCAAATTGCCGTTGGTCGAGGATGTGCGAGACGTCTCTACCGAGGATATTCGCATCGATTTGTTGTTGAAGAAAGATGCCGATCCCAAAAAGGTTCTGGCGTATTTGTACAAGAACACTCGTCTGCAGAACAACTTCAACGTCAACATGACTTGCCTTGTGCCGACGGAGAACCCAGAAGTTGGTGCGCCCAATCGGCTGAGCCTAAAAGAGATTCTCTGGCATTTTTTGCACTTCCGTTTAGATGTGATTACCCGCCGGCTTGAGAACGAGTTGGCAGCGTTAGAAAAGCGGATTCATTTGCTCGAAGGATTCGTCAAGGTATTCGACGCCCTCGATACGATCATCCGCATCATTCGAAAATCCGACGGGAAAGCCGATGCGGCGGTAAAGATCATGAAGCGGTTCCCGGCGTCCAAAGGCGGATTGGATGAGTTGCAGACCGATGCGATTCTGGAGTTGAAGCTGTATCGACTGGCGCGGTTGGAAATCAATCTGATTCAAGAAGAACTCAAGAACAAGAACAAACGCGCTCGACAGATTCGCAAGTTGCTCAAAGAGGACACGACCGATACCAATAACTCCGGTCGCTGGGGATTGGTCCGAAAGGAAATCGAACATTTGGTTTCCGAATTCTGTGCTGGTCCCGAGGGCAAACGGCGAACAATCATCGAAGCCGTGGGTAAAGAAGTTGAAATTTCGGCGGAAGATTTTATCGTTGCCGAAGATTGTCATGTGCTGATTACAACCGACGGTTGGGTGAAGCGGCAAAAGCAAATTTCGGACCCCTCAAAAAGTCGTTTGCGAAGTGGTGATACCGTTTTGGATGTCATCGCGGGTTCGACGCGCGAGACGATCGGCTTCTTTTCGTCGATGGGGTTCTGCTATACATGCCGAATGATCGATATTCCAGCGTCGACTGGATTTGGCGAACCAATTCAGAAACTCTTTAAGCTCAAAGACGGCGAGAAGATTGTGACGGCAATGTCGTTTGATCCTCGCGTTATTGGCGATATGAATGAAGACCCTAAGGACCCGGAAGTTTGTCCGGACATCCACGGCTTTGCTGCCTCTAGCAATGGCTATGCCCTACGGTTTACGCTTGCCGGTTTTGCTGAACCTTCTACGCGTAGCGGTCGGAGGTTTGCGCGGTGTAGCGCGGGCGCGTCAATCGTTGGTGTCGAGGCGATCGACGGTGATGAAACCATTTTGGCGATCTCCGAAGCGTGTCGGGCGGTGGTTTGTCCCGCGGACGAGGTGAATTATCTCTCTGGTGCTGGCAAAGGCGTGATGCTGATCAAATTGGCGAAGACCGACCGTTTGTTGGGCTTCAAAGCTTCCCGTGGTGAACGCGATTTACTGACGGTGGAAACAAACCGAGGTGCAAAGAAGACCATTTCGACAGTCAAGTACAAAACCACATCACGCGGCGGCAAAGGTAACGAGATTCAAAAGAACGGCAAGATCGCAAAGATCGTGCGACCGCCGGTGGTTTCTCCGGAACCGTTACCGGAGTTGAAAAAATAGTTGGGCAAATTCTGGCGTGTGAAGATTTTGTGAACACCAAGTAATTGCAAGCAAATGCCCCGGTGGTATAGTCAATGTTAAGTTTTTATTAACACCACTGCCATTGACCTCGGATGACCACGATGAATTTTTTCTTTTGCGCTGCGCATATGCGCTATTTTGCCCGCATTGCGGTGGGGCTACTTCTGCTAATCACGTTTTGTTCCTATGCAACGGCGGCCGATGACTTAGCTACAGGAACGGACGCCGTCGTTGCCGCCGCACCTGCGGCTATCGATACCGGTGACACAGCTTGGGTTTTGACCTCTACCGCACTGGTTTTGTTCATGACCATTCCGGGTTTGGCTCTTTTTTATGGTGGCCTCGTGCGAGCGCAGAACGTTCTGTCGGTGCTAATGCACTGCTTGGTAATCACCGCCGCGGTGTCGATCATCTGGGTGCTGTTTGGCTACAGTTTTGCGTTGGATGATTCGCTCAACCCGGAAGAGGGAGTGATTGCCGTTGGCTCATTCATTGGCGGAACCCAAAAGATTCTTCTAGCCAATGTAACAGGTAATGTTGTTGGAACGATCCCTGAGTTACTTGTGGCAGCTTTTCAGATGACCTTCGCCGTCATCACCCCAGCCCTGATCGTGGGCGCGTTTGCCGAACGCATGAAGTTCAGTGCGGTCTTTTGGTTTTCGATCCTATGGTTGATCGTCGTCTACTTGCCAATTTGTCACATGACATGGGGCGGGGGTATTTTTGCGACGTGGGGCGTGCTCGATTTGGCTGGAGGAATCGTCGTTCATGTGACGGCCGGTTTCGCCGCACTGGTTGCTTGTATCATGGTGGGCCCTCGCAAGAGCTTTCCAGACAACGTACAGCCACCGCATAGTACCGTTTTGACATTGGTTGGAACGGGAATGCTTTGGGTCGGCTGGTTCGGCTTCAATGCAGGAAGTGGTTTGGCTGCAAACGAGGCGGCCGTCATGACGCTTCTTGTGACGCATCTTTCGGCATCGATTGCTACACTCGTATGGATGACAATTGAGTGGATCAAATTTGGTCGACCCAGCGTGCTCGGAGCGGCAACTGGCTCGATTGCAGGCTTGGCGGCGATCACGCCGGCCTCCGGTTCTGTTGGCCCTATGGGAGCTTTGGCCATTGGCGCAGCATCAGCCATTCTATGCTTCTATTTCGCAACCGTTGTGAAACAGAAATTGCGGTATGACGATTCATTGGATGTTTTTGGTGTCCACGGTGTCGGTGGATTTGTGGGAACCATCCTATGCGGTGTTTTTGTTGCCAAATCAATGGGAGGCATGGGACTGGCCGAGGGAATGACGATGGGAAGTCAGGTCGGCGTACAATTTGCGGCCGCGGCCATTACAGCAGTCTATTCGGTAATTGCGTCGGTGGTCATATTGCTGGTCATCACAGCGTTCGTCGGGCTGCGAGTTGACGAAGAGGTCGAGACACGTGGTCTAGACTTGGGTGAACATGGCGAACGCGGTTACATCCTCTAGCGTCAGACGACGAGAGATATCGAAAAGAGTTTGGGTCAGTGACTGCCAAGTCGCTGGCCCTTTTTTTATTTCTATAGGGGATTTTGCCGAAAGCTTACCTGGTCGTTGCTGTTGGAGTGGCGTTTTGAAAAATGAGCGACCACGCTAAAATGCTCGGCACCTCTCAAACAGAATTTTCCAACTTGATCTGACATCTTTATGTGCCCTGCAACTTACAAAAGCGAAAACATCACCGTCCTTGAAGGCTTGGATCCCGTTCGCAAACGGCCCGGTATGTACATCGGTGGCGTGGGGATGGCGGGCCTTCATCACTTGGTCTGGGAGATTGTCGATAACTG
>CAYTPS010000158.1:0-10763 GCA_964439245.1 uncultured Pirellulaceae bacterium
TGTGCAGGAAGCTTCGGAGACTGTTGAGGAAACGATCGAAGAAGTGGCCGACCACGTCGCAGAGGTAGGTGAAGAATTCTCCAAGGCGCTGGAAAAATGGATGCGGCGACATTCGGGCGAACTCGAAAACTGGTCCGAGGAACATGGGGACCAATGGACTCAATGGGCCGAACAACTCGAACAGCGCGTCGAAAAATGGTCGGTTGATCAGGAAAAGAAATGGAAGTCTTGGGCAGAGCACTATGAGGAAGAAATGGCCACGCTTTCCAAACAGCTGAAAAAGGACGAACTTTCTTCTGAAGACGTCGGCAATTTGGTTGAAACCAATTTACGATTGCTGGCTGAAATCCCCATCGGCCAGATGATCGAACAAGGGATTCGCGCCGGGGCAAATGAACTCGAATCGGCTCCATGGGAAAGTCTCAATGATCTGTCCCGGATCGCTGGTGAGGCGGCATCGGATTCGGTAGAGGCCGCCGAAAAGATAACCGGTTCGGCAGTCAACCGAGCGCTGCGCACATCGTTCAACCACGGTGAGGACCTCAATGCCGCGCGCGAAAAACTGGAAACAGAGTTCCATCGACAACGAGGGGCAATTGAGCAATTATTTCAACGACGTATTGAGGCGCTCACGGGACTGCTGGAGGAAGACGGAGACGATGGCGGTGACGCTCAAAAGATGATTGAACGCTTGGAAAAAGTGCGCGAGCAAAAAATAGAACAACTTGAACGTCAGCATGATCGCCAAATACTACAAGCCGAACGCTCACTGGAACAATCGCCGCCGCAGAAAGAAATCCAAGAACTGCGCGAGCAGGTGGAATTGTTGCGGCAGGAGGTGCAGCGACTGAAGGAGAAATAGAATCGGCGACTTCAGCTAGAGTGCTGCTCAGCCTTGCTTACCTCTCGGCGCGAAATCAATCTTCCAGCAAGTCCTCCCCGTAGCCGGGCGGAAAAGGATTAAAGGGCGGGTCAATTTCAGGTTCGGGCTCACACCCCTCTTCAACGCTTTGCGATTTCGAGCTTGGATCTGGAGCGTGGCTCTCGGACTCCAATTGTGCTTGAATTTCGCCAACATCGAGATCTGCAGTACCAAGTTCTGCCTGCCAATCGATCGAATCCAAATCTTCCAAGTTCTTTGACGCCAAAGAACTTACTTGGCCACCCTGCCCCGATTGGGGTTGGCCTTCGCTTAACTTTCGCGTCCCCAATTGTTCAAACCAAACATCACTATCAATCGGAATCGCCTTCCTGCGCAAGGCAGCTTTGTGTAGTCGGTGATCCGAAGAAACAACCGTCAACTTTCGAGGAACACTATGTTTGGCGATCAAATGCTCGATCATTGAATCCGCGTCGTCATATTGGTCGGCATAGAAAATTCTCATTCCTCCGATCGTTTCTGAATTACCTTCGGCCAACAACGGGCGTTCGGCAGCGTCAAAAACGATCGTAATTCGTTTGGCAACTGTTTGGGACACACCCGAAAGAATCTCGCCGATCATGCGCCGACGCGCTTTGCGCAGCATATCATCAGTTGCCGCACGCGTTTGCAACCCACACTGGAAAATCAAGTTATATCCGTCGATGATATATTCCATCACCAAATTGTACTCTTGTTGCTCAATCGTGTCCCGAAGTCTTTCTCCCCGAAGTAGTCGAGGAAACTCTAGCGTGTCATCTCCTATTCCAGCCGATCTTTCCACAATCCTCCCTCGGTGGCCCGTGAGTGTTGCTGATGTTTCCTCGATTCAGTCAAGTGGATTTAGCGGAGCAGAGATCTGGAAAATCAACGCGCACCAAATTCAACCACTGTGCTTAAAGCACTATCGCAGTGAGTCTTTGAGCGTCAGTCAGCTTGACGGAATCCATCGAGTGCTGATCCACGCGTTCAATGAAGGCTGTGAATTTGTCGCCAAACCGATGCGACTCGAAGACGGTTTTACTACTGTGGTTGCCGGTCTACCGAGTTCTCCGTCAGCCGGTCTTTGGGAGCTTTCCAATTGGGTACCCGGTAACGCTGTCAGCACATTTAGCAACGCGCAGATCGAAAACACCTTCGCCTCGATCGCCCGTTTTCACAAATCGGCGGCACAGGTCAACCTTGCGTTTGGGCCCAGTCCGAATCTAGCGCTGCGTCAGACGCAATTGGCAAAACTGGTTCGCCCTGACAGCCCGACATTGGACCAAGCTTCCGAGATGCTCAAGACGGCATCGCTTGATGGCAATCTACGCGATCACTTGCAGAGGATTGTCGATCGACTTCAAAGAGTTCCGCTAGCGCACATTGCGTCGCTGCGGTTACAGTTGAACAAATTTGCGACCGAAGACCTTCCTCTTCATCCTGTTGTCCGAGACCTACGTGCCGAACACCTGCTATTTACAGACGATCGATTGACCGGACTGGTTGATTTCGATGCCATGCAAATGGATTCTGTTGCCTACGACCTCTCACGACTAACCTCTTCGATGCGACTCAATGAGACCCAACTTCATCTCGCATTCAGCACCTATCACTCGCAGCGTCCTATACAAACTGCCGAAGCCAAATTGGTTCAAGTGCTGACCGCCATCAGCAGGTTGCTCGCTCCGCTGTCTTGGGTCAACTGGCTCGTGTTGGAACAACGTTCCTTTAGCAATCTGGCTGCTGTCGAACAACGGCTAAAGGAGGTTACTGATGATCTCATTGCAAATATCTAGTGCTGTATTTAGTCTGACACTTAGGGTTAGTAGATCGATTTAGCTCGGTTTTTTCCGGCTATAAATTATCCTGCTAACTGTAAAGTCATTTCTTGGCACTGCACCAGTTGTCCGACAGAATTGAATTGACGGGTGCCATGTTTAGGCTTGCATAAGCATGCTCACGCAAGCGTGAAGCATGGCGTCCATCTAACTACTCATTTCAGGTTTGAAGGACCACTAGTTCACTTTTCGCCCAAGCAATAAAGCCACTCCTGATTGCCGTCAGCGACTCGTGTGTAGATCCGATCGTCGAGCATCGTCATGCTGGCGAAGGATGAACTTCCCAACTGATTTGTTGCGACCAACTTAAACTCTTTCGGGTCAGGTTTAACGACAAAGGTCATTCCGAGTTCATTGGTGAAATATAGATTACCGCCGGCGAGAACAGGCGACGCGCTTTCGGGGCCTTTGGTCCGCGCTTTCCACATTTCTTTTCCGTCGGAGCAACGCCAACAATAGATGATCCCTTTTTCGGCTTGGGCGTATAGGTAACCGTCGACCACGATCATAGATTGCTCATAAACCTTGACTGGATTCTGCCAGACAACTTGCGCCGAACCATCGGCACGGATGGCCAAAGTTTGCTGCGCGGGATAACCTCCGCTGGCGAATACAAGATCACCATCCCAAACCATGGTGCTGCATGAAGTGACCCACTTCGCTGGAGCTTTCCATAGCTCAACCCCCGATTCAGCATCATAGCCGGCAACTTGCTTGCCTCCACAGATCAGTAGTTGGCGTTTTCCTGCGACAGTCGCCACCACGGGAACCGAGTAACTGGTTACTTTTGGTTGATTAATGCGAAAGATCTCCTCGCCGTCGCTTGGGTTGAGAGCAAGGATAAAACTGTCGGCGTTACATTCTTTGGTGACAAATAGTTTACCGTCTTGAAAAATGGGTGACGTTCCAAAGCCAAAAGGCTTATTGGAAGTGTAATTGCCCATTTCTTTCTGCCAGACTTTTTTGCCAGCCAAATCT
Source organism: uncultured Pirellulaceae bacterium (assembly GCA_964439245.1). Lineage (GTDB taxonomy): Bacteria > Planctomycetota > Planctomycetia > Pirellulales > Pirellulaceae > Mariniblastus. The sequence goes on from CAYTPS010000158.1 coordinate 3,718, forward strand.
AACGCTGTCGTCCAGATCTTTCCCGAATTGCAAAATACGGCAAAAGCAAGATTACCGTCTGAAACGACGGTTTGAGACGCGTGAGTGTTCTTAGGGTGAATTTTGGGTGTCAAATTTCCAGAATGAACTTGAGTCTCCCAGATTCTTTCACCAGTGGCGCGATCAAAGGCCAAAACCGATTGAGTTTGCGCAGATTGATCGGCGGTTGCCAAGAGAATCTTGTCACCCACCACCGTCGGCGAGGCATGACCTTTACCGGGCACGGGCACCTTCCAAATGACATTTTTCTCTGTGCTCCACTCAGTAGGCGGACTTTGACTGTCGATGACGCCGTCGGCGTTGGGGCCGCGCCAGGTTGGCCAGTCCGTCGCTTCTTGAGCCGAAACGATGGATGAACAGGCAACCACGAGTAAGCAAAATACAACTGCTCGGACAATTGAGTTCATAATTTATTTCTGGGATCAATGGAACGGACGAAAGTAAAAATCAAGCTTTGGTAAGTCTGATTATATCGTAGGGACCGAACCAAGCTAAACTACCTCCCTCGGTAAAATTTAGCGACCCTACAACTAATCGCGCCACCGAAAAATGGCCATGGCGACCGTAAACGGTATCACCGTCCATGCCACCATCACCAGCATCTCCGGCCACTGCTCAAGCAGAGACTGTCCCTCCATCATCACTCCGCGTAACGAATCAATGATCGGCGTTAGCGGCAGCCACTTAATCAACGGATGAAAGAGTTCGGGGAATCGCTCGTAGGAGAAAAATGCTCCGCATAGCGTCCACATCGGCAACATCACCAGATTCATCAAACCAGAGGCCGTCTCTAAGGTCTTCGCTCTAGAACCCACTACCAATCCGATCGCAGCAAACTCCATCGCCCCCAAGAAGACCAACACCATCACGGCGAACAGACTGCCGTAAACGCGATAGTTAAAGAGAAAATATGAGAAGACGATCAATAGAATTACTTGTGGGACCATAAACACTAGACGGCTGAGCAGCATACTGATCAAGAAATCACTGCGACGCATCGGAGTCGCCATGTAGCGCTTCAGTAGCTTGCGGATACGCATATCGACAATGGCAAATCCCACGCCCCACATGCCGCCTCCCATCAATCCAATACCCAACAGTCCCGGCACAAGAAAATCGACAAACGTTCCTCCGGGTTCGTCGAATTCAGTTTGAGTGGCCGTGAATGCATCGGTACGACCAAATGAGTTTTGCAGGCGATCATCGACAAGGTTTCGAACCTGGACTGCTCCAGGACGCTGAGGGTCCAACAAATAGTTGATCGAACGATCGTCGGCCGGATCGCTGGCGGAAATTGCGAGTGTCGTTTTGCCAGATCGAAGCCTCTTGCGACTGCGCTCAAGATCTACGATTGTCGCATCGATCTGCTCGCTTTCGTCTAAGTGCTGCTTCATCACCTGAGCATGCGGCCCCTCGATAACGTCGACGGGGAAAACTTCTTGAGGCTGGTTGCGAAACGCGATACCAAGCACAAGCACCATGAGAATCGGAAAAAAGTACACCCAGAAGACCGCCTCTGGCCGGCGAATAAACTCCTTCAATCGAGTCAGTGTGATACTGTAAATTGGGTGCATGAATCGTTAACTGATGAAAAAGTGATTTTTCTAACCCAACGCCTGTCTGAGACGCACTGCGGTACGCCTCACTGTTGGGTCAGATTAATGCGCGGTGTCTCTTCACGTTTCGTCGGATAAATGTCGACCAGTCTTTGCAACGAACACGTCTTCTAATGTGGCGCTGCGCGTTGCCAATTCTGTCAGACCGTACTGTTGTTCGGTCAATTGACGAATCAACTCCGGCAACACAACATGCGGCTGACCAATCGACATCCGGCAATCCGTTTGATTGCAGCTTACCTGATCCACCGTTTGAATTCCGTTTAACTGGTCAATGACGTTTTGTTCGAGCGGTCGATCTGTCGAAAATTCGATCATGTGCTCACTACCAAGCGAACGAATGAGATCGCGCGGCGGACCTTCGCAGATGATCTTGCCCGCATCAAAAATCGCTACTCGGTCGCACAACTGTTCCGCTTCTTCCATGTAGTGTGTCGTCAGCAAAACTGTCTTACCCGCGGCTCCAAACGATTTGACAATGTCCCATAGTTCACGTCGCGATCCCGGATCGAGTCCGGTCGTTGGCTCATCAAGGAAGATTAAGTCTGGATCGCCGACCAACGCAGTCGCAACAGCCAGTCGCTGTTTCTGACCTCCCGAGAGCGTTTTAAACCAAGCGTTCTTTTTTTCTGTCAGAGATGTCCGACGCAGCGCCTCTTCGGGCGTGATCCCATTGGAGTAGAAACTACGAAACAGAGAGATAATCTCACCGACAGTCAATCGATCGCTCAAGCGCGTCTCTTGCAGCGACACGCCAATGCGTTGTTGAATTGATGCGTCCTCGCTTCCCCAACGCATCCCCAACACTTCAGCAGTTCCGGCGGTCGCATCGAGAAGGCCTTCAAGAATTTCGATCGTTGTCGTTTTTCCTGCACCGTTAGGCCCCAACACGCCGTAGCACTCGCCTTGCTGGACCTCGAACGAAATCCCCCTCACCGCCTCGACGGGAGGTTTGCCAGGATAAGTCTTGATCAAGCCCTCGCACTTGATCGCAGGGCTGCCAGTACGAACTAAAGGATCGCTAGAGGTAGCGGCTGGCATGGATTACTCATTACCGGAAAGACTATTTTGTCGCCAACGTTGCGTTGCCCGAATCGCTTATGCAAATTCGGCCGTCAGCACTTCTCTAACGTGAGACAGGACTCGGTTTTGGACTTCTTCGAAATCATTGCTGTCAATAAATGCACCGGCAGCCGCTTTATGACCACCACCACCGAACTCTGCGGCCACTTCGTTCGCCGGCGACTTACAACGACTACGGAAACTCATCTTATAACCGCCGTCGGGTTGTCCAACCATAATCACAGCAAATACGGTGCCTTCAATCTCTAACGCCAAATTGATCAAGTCTTCGGTATCAGTCGGCAGCGCACCGGTTTTCTCGTAGTCATCAGGCATGATAAACGTATGCGCCAAACGTCCGTCAAGCTCCGTTCGTATGCGAGCCAGCACAGTTCCACGTAGCCTGACGCGCCCAACGGTCTCGCATTCATAGAGCCTACCGTAAATCTCGGCCGGTTTTGCGCCGGCGGCCAGCAACTTTGATGCGGCATCGAACGTATGTTCTTTGACCGAACCAAATCGGAACCAACCGGTATCGGTCGCCAGTGCGGCAAACACAGGTGTCGCGATCTCGGGTGTCATCTTCACACCAAGATGATCCGCCGCTTCGACGACCATTCGGCCGACGGCTTCGGCAGTAGTGTTTTTAAACAGTTCGGCATCGATATCGTCTTCACCGACGTGATGATCAAAAATGATCGTCTTGATTTTTGATGCTTTGACAAAATCCGCCATATCTCCCAGCTGAATCCAAGCGCTAGTATCGAGAATCATATGCAGATCGGCATCGGCCAAATCGTCGGCTTGGATATCTTTGCCGATGCACATAATCCGTTTGGTCGGATCGATAAAGGCGAGGTTGTCTGGGACTACTTGCCCGCACACGATACGCACTTTTTTGCCAAGTGCCTCCAATAGCCCTGCCATCCCCAGGCAGCTGCCCAACGCATCGCAGTCGGGACGAATATGACTGGTCAGAATGATGTTGTTTGCGTCTTGAATGACTTCTTTGAATCGTTTCCAGTCAACTTGCATGATCGTTGTGTTTCGTTTGTTAAGGGAATTAGTGGACGGAGCGATCATTGCGATGACAGACTGTCATTGGTGCTTGCGCGCAATTCGACGGGTCTCAGCAACATCTTTGAGAAGCTGTTGTTGCAATTGCTCCCGTGATCCGAAGTCAAGAATATCGCGGAGACGGCTTATAAAATCAACCTCGATAGCCCGTCCATAGAGGGATCCTTCAAAATCTAGGATATGTGACTCGACTTTCAAAACATTTTCACCAAAAGTCGGATTTGGACCTATGTGAATCGCCGACCAATGGCTGCGACCATCGATCCAAGTACGTCCAGCGTAGACGCCTGCCGCCGGCACCAAGGTATCAATCGCATCTAAGTTCGCCGTTGGAAAACCAATCTTTGCACCACGAGCCATACCGTGGGTTACCATTCCTCGAATTCGGTACGGATGCGTCAACATCCCTGCCGCTGCATCGACGTCTCCTTCAGTCACCAGTTTCCTGATGCGACTGCTAGAAATCAGTTCGGTGTCCTCCGGATTGTCCATCACCGGAGACATGATCTCCAGATGAATATTATTTTCACTGCAATGACCTGCTAGCGTATCGACGTTTCCACCACGGTCTTTGCCGAAGAAGAAGTTTGGCCCCTCGACCATTGCTTTAACACCAACCTGATCAACCACAATCTGGTTAAAGAACTCTTGATGTGTTAGCGACAACAGATTTCTATCTGTTGGGTAGGCGATCACAACATCCACTCCCAATTCCGCCAACAAATCGGCTTTGCGATCGGTCCACGTCAGCGGAACAGGTGCGCGTTCTGGAGCCAACACACGCACCGGATGAGGATCGAAGGTGAACACAATCGTTGCGGCTGAAAGTTTATCGGCGTAATGTTTGAGCCGATTAATGATCGTGGCATGCCCGCGATGGACACCATCAAAATTCCCGATCGTCAACGCACCTCCCCGTAGCGATTCGGGAAACTGGTTCAAATTTCGAAATAGCTTCACGACGACCTACGATTCTTTCTTGATGCGTTTTGGCGTCGGGAACTCAAGTGTAAACTGAGTGCCCTGCCCCTTTTGGCTTTGCACATTAATTCTACCGCCATGCCCCTCGATGATCTTCTTGGCCGTCGGTAATCCCAAACCCGTTCCTGCGTCCTTGCTGGTATAGAACTCTTCAAACATACGCAACAACGCTTCGCCTTCCATACCACAACCGGTGTCGATCAAATCCAGTGCAACTCCGCTACGTGTGATGCGGGTGCGAGCCAGTAGTTGACCGCCGTCCGGCATCGCCTCAATCGCGTTCTTCACCAGATTCACCAACGCCGCCTGCAGCGTGTGCGGGTCCATTTTGATGCTGGGAAGATCTGTTTCCAGATACTGAACGATTTCGATATCTTGGCTGGCGGCTTGCCCTCTATAAAAATCAAGCACTTGAGCCACCTGATCGTTCAGGCTTCCGGCGGTGAACTGCATCCCACTGAATCGCGAGAATCGCAAGAAATCGTTAAGCATCGTTTCCAGCCGCGCACACTGTCGATTGACCGTATCGACCCGATCGATTGCACTTCGTCCAACGATCGAGCGATGCTCTTCTAGGTCTTCACCCAGCAATTCCATATTCATTCGAATAATCGACAACGGATTCTTGATTTCGTGCGCAAGCGATCCGGCCAGCGCCGCCAGTTCGCTGTACTTCTTCTGAAGCGTTTCAAGATCGTCAGTATCGTCCATCGGTACTAATATAAACGTATTTTGTGCTCGGAGAGTCCTTCGCGGGCCATGCCGAAAGAATTTGGACCGCGTCACAGCAAGTTTCTCAACTTCTTGCGAGTCCAGAAGTGACTAACGTTAGACAACTCTCGCTTTCAAAGATAACGACTCCGACAGAGCCTTCAGACGGAACGATCTCGTGTATTACGTCACCTTGCGTTCCAAAGAACTCGCTACATTGAGCCTGAAAGATACCTGCTTCATTATCACTGATCATCATAAGTCTCAGTTTTTGATATTGCTTGACAAATCTTCAGCTCGCTTAGCTCCGTTTGCTTTGAGTAAATCAGCCACATCGGGTTTGCGGCTGGCAAAATCCAACGCGGTTCTCAAATTATTAGAATCCCCAAACACCTCGAAAACTTTATTGACATCAACGCCACTTTCAATCAACCGATTCACAATTTCAAGACGGTTACTCGCGTCTTTGTTATTGATAGCCCTTACCAATGGTCGACCAAGTGACGGATCTGCTCCGCCGGAGAGCAGTAAATTAACCAATTCCACATTTCGCGAGCACGCAGACTCAAGCGCGTAGCCCTTGCCGTCTAAGTTTGGGTCGGCGCCAAGTTCGAGAAGTCCCTTACACATCTCAAACTGCCCGTTGCTCGCTGCACGATCCAATAACGTCTCTTTGGTAGCGGAGTTACGTTGAGTCAGAACAGTAAGATCCTCTCGGATTGTGTCAAGCACGGCCATGTGGCCCGCGCCAACTAGCCCAAACAGCTTGGTTGAATGTGAGGTCATGGTAATGTATCTCCTAATTCAAGTAAGTTACGAACTGCAAGCAAAGAGCGCTCAACCTCACGCCTAATTACGGCTTTCGCTTGCTCTTCGGTAAAAGTTTCGCTAGCAGCCTCCGCCGCATCAGCAAAAACGCTTCCTTGGCTGTCCAGACTCTTGCGAGGTTCGGCTACTTAAAAAAAACGCCCGGCAACTTGTGTCGCCGGGCGTCTATTGTATCCGGATGGGCGATTATGCCCATCGGTTTGGTGACTCTTGAGACAACGCAATTAGCGCCGACCGCCGCCGCCACCTCCACCGCTGCGACCTCGGCCACCGCCGCCACTACGACTGCGTCCACCGCCACCGCTGCGACCTCGGCCACCACCGCCATTTCGACTACGTGGTGGTCGACCGCCACGATCTCCGCCGCGATCGCGGTCAGACCGTTCGCTGCGCTCTGGACGATCTCCGCCGTCATCATCGCCAGCTTCGTCATCGGCGAATTCATCTTCGAGCCCCAATTGCTCTAAGGCCTGACGACGCGAAAGCTTGACGCGATCGTTGTCATCAACGTCGATAACGAGGACTTTCATTTCATCACCGATTTCACAAACAGTACCGACGTCGCTGATGTAACCGCTGGACAACTCACTGATGTGACATAGTCCATCACGCCCCGGTAGAATCTCGACAAAGGCACCGAAATCCTTCGTGCTGCTGACGACGCCGTCGTAGATCTTTCCGATCTGAACCGTAGCGGTACAAGCTTCGATGCGCTGCAGCGCGATCTTGGCC
>CAYTPS010000159.1:0-10724 GCA_964439245.1 uncultured Pirellulaceae bacterium
CAAAAAGAACTGCCCACTCACCACTATTCCCACCACACGAATCAACTGGATAACCAACTTTATCTAGGCGAGCGGTCTCGCCCCTTTCAATCTATTGGCATAAGTATTGAAACATCGCGCGGCATGTTCGTCTGCAGGAGGCAGATTATGACACGTTTCGCGTTCTTGACATCCGCAGCACTATCGTTCTCGTGCTTGGTAATGATGTCCTCTTCAGCGACCGCTCAGGTCGGAAAAGGTTCTGGTCTTTGGCAGTGGACGGAGTACGACTCCCATCATTCTGCGATCGTCGAAATTCACTCAGGTGGTGGCTCCGGGACTGGAGTCTTGATCTCCATTGACGAAGAGAAAAAGATTGCCAAAGGTCACGAGGGCTATGTACTAACGGCTTGGCACGTGGTTCAAGACGACATTGATGCCACCGAACCAAAAATCAAAGTCAAGTTCCGTGGCCAGAAGACTGGTGCGAAGGGCTGCCGCGTCGTACAGTACGACGAACAAAAGGACGTGGCGTTGGTGTGGGTTTGGGTTCCCGATGGCATCAAACCTGTTGCGATGGCTACCGATCCGATTAAAAGCGGTGACAAACTGGAATTCGCTGGCCTTGGCGGCGGGTCAAAATTGGATTGTTGCATTCGGCACTTCTCCGCAACAGCTTCTTCTCCTTCCTCGCTGGAGAAGATATTCGCTGACGTTCCTTTACTGCCGGGGGATTCGGGAGGCCCGGTATTCAACGACAAAAAAGAAGTCGTTGGCATTATTTCCGGAGGATGGTTTTGGTGGAACAGTGGACTGAAGACCAACGACGGAAACCAACACATTCGTACAACATGGCCTGCTCGCGCCAGTAATGTCGGCCCAATTCAGTCGCTGGTGGCGAAGCTAAACAAGGTAGAGAGCACGACCACGAAGAACTATTAGACACGACCGACGCTCCTTCAGACGTTGTGAGAAGACGGCTGCTTAACCTTGGTTGGGCAGGCGTCTTTTCATAGGTAACCGTTCAGTTGTCGATAGTTGAGAAGGTTGACCCGCGCTCTGTTATTGCTGTAAACTGCGTCCCTTACGGATTGCCAGTTAGATGGAAGAAAGTACTCATGATGACCCCCGCACAAAGAATCGACCTCCTTCGCGCAGCTTGCTGCATTGCAAACGCGGACGGCACCGCGAGCGAGTCAGAAATGGTTCTGGTCCAAAAGTTGATCAAGGAAGTTGGTGTTGGTCGTGCATCGGTTGATGCAATGATGGCTCGTGCCAAAATCGACCCTACTTTTTGCGAGGACCAATTCAAAATCCTCAAAAGCGATCCCTCCGAATCGATGCTGGTTCTACTACAGGTCGCAATGGCTGACGGAAAATTGACCGAGGAAGAAATACGGGTGCTACAATCGCTCGCCAATAATTTAGAAGTGCCCGCGGACGTTTTTGACAAGTTGATCGCTCAAGTCAAAGACACTCTTAGCCAAAGCTAGTGGTTTGGCAGAGCTGGATTGGCGGTTGCCATCCTTACGCAACGCGTGAGACATTTCGGCAAGGCGAAGGCCAGCGCGTTTTTTGAATGCTCAAGCTGCACGTGAGGATGGCAGCCGATCGGATACCTGTATGAGTTACCAGAGACGCTTACGCGAGGCGAAAGTATGCTCGGCATTCGCACGGAGCAATCGGAAACTGTTCCTTTCAAGTTCGGCCGACAACTAAACTAGCTCGACCCGAAACTGCATCTTTTGTCACTCTTTCCTAGATTGCATTCGGGTACCGTTCCACGATAATGGTGTTAGCAAATCTGGTTGCAATTCACTCTCATTGAATAGGACTCTCCATGACACGCCAAATCGATCGCCGCAAATTCATTCGTACAGCAGCCTCTGGTGGTGTAGCCGCAGGAATTGCGACTTCGGTTCTTGCAAGCTCTTCGATGTTTACTCACGCCAAAGCGCCGGCAGTGCGAACGCAGGATAAAACTGGCAACAAGATGATCCTAGGCGACGGCGACTACCAGTATAAAATCGACCATGCCTTTCTAAATTTACCAGGTCAACTTTCTTGGCAAACGACTCACAATGTGGCGGTCGACAGCCAAAACCGCATCTATGTCATTCACGAAGGGCGCGCCAATCGAAAAGACCATCCTTGCGTCATGGTGTTTGACGACAAAGGAAAATACATACGTGGCTTTGGTCAGAAGTACCAAGGTGGTGGGCATGGATTGGAAGTCCGTAAAGAGGGCAACGAAGAATTCCTATACGTAACAACTGTCGTCGGCTATCGAGTTTTTGCAAAACTGACCCTTGATGGCGAAGAGATCTGGGAGCGTAGAGCTCCGATGCAGACGAATCTCTATGCTGAGGGAGACGATGTCGAATCGATCACCGTCTGGGGAAAACGTGACAATTACAAACCTACAAACATTGCTTTTCTGGATGACGGCGGCTTCTTCGTTGCCGACGGATATGGTGCCTACGTAGTCCATCGCCACGATGCTGAGGGCAACTACCTTTCTACGATTGGTGAGGTCGGTAGAAAAGACGGGCAATTTCTGCTGCCGCATGGACTTTGGATCGACAGCCGTGAAGGGCAAGACGATCGACTTGTCGTTGCCGATCGCGCGAACAACCGATTGCAGTGGTTCAGCATCGACGGAAAACACCTGAAGACACAGGGAGATTATCTTCTCCCGGCAAACATCGACCAGCGCGAGGATCTTCTGCTCGTCCCAGAACTTCAGGCTCGCATCACGTTAGTCGGACCAAATGACCAAGTCGTGGCAAGGTTGGGCGACGACGCGGAATACCGCAAAGTTCTGCTGGCCAACAAAATGCAGTTGCGAACTGAACCCGACAATTGGCAAGACGGACGTCTATTGCATCCGCATGATGCGTGTTTTGACCTAGAGGGAAACATCATTGTCGCAGAATGGGTCAAAACCGGTCGCGTTTCCAAGCTAACTAGAGTTTAAGCGAATGGCACTAGGGACCTTGGCACCCGACTAGAGGCTAGAGGCAAAAAATGAAAGCTGTAATTTGGTACATGTTTCTCGCAGCTACCAGCGCAGCCCTCGTGGCGGATGCCGATTCGCCGACGGCCCTAGCACAGATTTTCAATCCGCCGGTCAATGCAATTCCAGCACGCGCACTTCCACCTGACTTCACTTACCGACCTCGGAATGAACCTGTCGATGCGTCTCAGTTGAGACTGACTCCAAACAAAGAATATTACCTTGACAGCGGTGATGTGCTGGGGGTTTTCATTGATGGAGTCTTGGGGGAAATCGATCAGGCGCCGCCAGTTCACTATCCTCTACCCGACAGCGACCTGCCGCCAAGTCTTGGGTATCCAGTGGCCGTTCAAGCAGATGGGTCAATTTCCCTGCCGCTGGTCGATCAATTGATGGTAAGAGGGTTGACAATTAGCCAAGCCGAAGAGCGTATTCGGCAGCGCTTCCTCGATGGGCCAAAGCCGATTTTGACGATGAGAAATAGAATACTTGTTTCGTTGATGCGGAAGAGAACAGTCAGCGTATACGTCTTGCGCGGTGACGATTCGGCTTCAGCATCACGGTTTATGGGGCGCGCAAATTTGTCAAATCAGCCTGTCAATAGTCGCAGTGACAACAGCCAACGCGCCGACCGACTACAACTGCCAGCTGGCGACAACGATCTATTGAACGCCCTGTCTCGCACTGGCGGACTTCCGGGAGTAAACGCGCGCCCGGGCGTTCGAATTTCTTCAGACCGAAAAAGCCATGGATTTTCCGTCCAGGGACAATCACCTTTTCCGAGAACCGGTTCTGCAAATCACGGATTCCGCTCGGCGCGAGAGATCACCACAGTTCCGACTCGACAGACACCTGGATTTCCCCGCACAATTTCTCGAAACGACATTCGGCTGAGCCAGGGAGACGTTGTTGTCGTTGAACCTAGAGACACAGAAGTGTTTTACACCAGCGGTTTACTGCGTGGTGGTGAATTTCCAATTCCGCGCGACAGAGGTCTGGACGTGGTGGAGGCCGTTTCGATAGCTGGAGGAACGCTAACTTCCAACGGACCGCTGAACACAACAGGCACCGAGCTTTTGGTAATCCGCCGGAGACCTGATGGATCACAGTTTACAATTGCAGTAGACCTCAATCGAGCAATTTCAAATCCGGCAGAGCGCATCCAAGTTCGTCCAGGTGACGTGTTGATGCTGCGTTATTTCCCTGCCGAGCAGATCCGCAACATTGGATTGCAAACACTAGGGGCCGCTGGACTGCGTCAACTGATCGGCAGGTAGCATCCCCGGCCCGTTTACAACCGAGGTTTGGGCGGCTTAACCGGAGTATCCCAAGGCTGTGCTCCAAGCAATTTCAATTTACGCTTGAACATTCGACCTCCGCAAACAGCAAACAACGTCTGGCCATCAGGACCACCGAGGGCGATATCAGTCGGATAGCGCCCGCCCTTAGGCGAAGTGATAATGAAATTCACGCGTCCCGGTTGGTCGCAGACCTGAATTCCCAAAGCAGTCGCGACCAAAAGCCAACCTGACTTTGCAACACACATCCCTTCACTTCGGGGACGCACATCGATTGAGGCTCCTGGTGAGTGAATATGGAAGTAGGGTTGAATATGTAGGAGGCTCCCGCGTTTATCGCGTTGGCTCGACCAAACATAGCGACCTGCAAAATCTGAAACCAAAACCAGTGACTGGTCCGAACTGAGCGTGATACCCGTTGCCCCGGAGAGACCTGTGCCGGCTACTTCGCATTCTCTATCGGCTGCTTTCATCCAAACCGAACGCGTCTTAACATCCGTAAAATAAACGGTTCCATCATGCGCGGCCACTATACCGCTCGGTTTCACGTCGCTTTTTATTGTCGAGGAAACCTTTCCGTCAGGCGACAACTCGATCACTTTCCCTTGCGCGAACAGACAGACATATACTTGCCCCTCGGGGCCAGTTGCGATGCCATTAATTTTCACTGCATCGCGAGAATTATTCGCACTGTCTGAATCACCACCCTCATCGGAATTCCAAAATAGAGTTTCATTTTCGTCTGCGTCCAATTTGTAAATTTTTCCGGCAAGACGGTCAGAGTAGAAAACATTTCCATTGTTGTCGACGGCCACTCCTCCTAGAAACTTTTTGTCTTTACTCACCAATTCCCATTCTTGGCCTTCGATCAACATCTCATTGGCTCTACTACGACTCCCTTCGATGTGTGTTTCCACCGCTTTTGGCCAATCCTTCCATAACCACCGCATTGCCTCTGGAAAAATGGCACCGCCGTGCTTTCCATTGTGGCCACCCTCGCCCCAAACATGATTCACTTCATATCCACTGAATTCCAACGCCGACAGCATCCCTTGGTTTGCTATCCACCAGTCTCCACAGTAGATATCTAGGTCGTTGCTTCCATCCTGTAGAAAAACGCGCAGCGGTTTTGGTTCCGTCTTGCGAACCAAGGTCGACATCTCGTGCGCGCCACGCAGGCCAATGTAAGTGCCTACGGTGGTGCAGACGCGTCGAAATTTGTCGGGGCGTTGCCATGCGGCATTGAAGGCCGCGATGCCTCCAGAACTCGAACCGCAGATCGCCCGATCATCTGGAAGCTTGCTGATTCGATAATCTTTTTCAACAAGCGGTAACATCTCGTTCAACAGAAAACGAACATAGCGATCGTCTACTGCGTCGTATTCGAAACTTCTGTTATATCTGGCCAGCGCGTTCTCATTGGAGGCCGGAACTACTCCCGGCTCAACGAATAGTCCAATCGTCACAGGCATTTCACCACTATGGATAAGGTTGTCGAACACCACCGGCAACTTCCAATCGCCTTTCTCTCTGATAAACTTCAGTCCGTCCTGCACTACCATCAAACACGCGGCGCGAGAACGCTTGTATTGGTGAGGCACGTAGATCGCGTATTCACGCTTGGTACCGGGAAAGATCTTGCTTTGAGAGAATGTACCGCGAATCAATTTGCCTTCGGGCACGCCTTCTTGTTTCTCCGAAGCAGGGTCCGTGGGGTACGGACCGTCGGGCTTCACTTGGCCGCTAGTTCTTGGACCGTTTACCAGTGAGCAGTAACAGAAAAAAAGAAAGAGAATTGAGATTTTGAGCTTATGCATGAAGTCCTGTCGATGGTGGCGAACAACGCGATACTGTGAATGTGCCTTGATAGTCTGAGCGACGAAGTGTCACTCCGCAACCGATCACACCCAATAATCCAATTTGGAAATGCGCAATTTGGGCGGAGTATTCGTGCCTGCCACTTCTGAGCGAAAAAAGTTAGGGGCTAACAAGATATTGGGTTTAATTTCATTTGTTTGATGCGATAATCGAAGGGGCAGGGGGGAGGAGAATGTTGTCCACCTCCCGATAGTACCTTCGAAATTGAAGTTTGCTTGGAGAGCACAGATGAAAAAGTTCGCTGGCTTGGCGATGGCTACCGTTGTATTTCTTTGCACCTTTGAATACACAGAGGCTCAAATTCTTCAACGGTTTAGAAGCAACATACGGGATGCCATCAGCACTCCAGCCGTTCCGCAACCTCAAGCCCAGCCCTTCAACGCCCCTCGCCCAGAGCGATACCAGCCACCTCAGGTTCAGCTTCAACGCCCCGCGCCTCAGCGTACCGCCGTACCGCAGCGACTCACGCCGTATTCGCAAGTTCCACCCCAGCAACGCATGCCAGTTCTTCAGCAACAACTTGCTAAAGAGCCCCGACTGAAGGCGCCTGTACCGATCGCCACACCGACTGCCCAAGCAACCAGCGACGCAAAGGTTCGAGTTGTGACCTACTACGATCCTCGCACGGGACGTACTTTTCAACGCCGCTATTTGATTCCCGGAAACACTTCAACAGGTGGCACACGGGCGACTCAAGGCCAGGTAAACACCGGTCGCAAGTCGATATTTACACACCCTACTCCCGCGTATAACCCAGTAGCGACAACGCCATCGTCGGTTCCTGTCCCTGCAGCGCGACCACAAACCAGACAATCACTGGTACCGCCAATTCAATTTACGCCTCGAACTACGCCAGCGCCAGCCAATTCCTCTCCGGCTCTACTGCCAGCGCTTGCGGGACCGGCATTGGCCGCTCCTCCTAGCTCCTCCGCACAACCGATCGCAGCATCCATCGACAAGTCGGGGGATTCGTCACGTGTCGAGACTGCTTCTGTTGATATTGAAACTACCCCTACGGGAATTCCCGATCTGTCAGGAATCACCGTTGAGCCGGCTCCGCTTGATCCCCAAGATGAGGCCGATCAACAGCTATTCTTCGACAATGACTCAACTGATGAGATGGTTGAAGCGGGCGAAGATGCTGCCGTTGAAGAGCTACGCTATTCGGTACTTGAAGAATTTGAAGAAGAGTGAATTCTTCAACTGAGAAGATCGCCCTCGAATCACTGCAACTCGACAACGCCGTGGCCGTCACTGTTGAGATTGCCGCGCGGCGCTCTGCTTGGCTTTTCCGACGCAGACTTAAGCTGACCGCACGCCGCAAAGATGTCTCTCCCGCGTGGTGTGCGGACCGGTGATTCAAACCCGCGATCGATCAGGTAATTCGCGAACCGGTCGATTTGTTTCTTGGAAGAACATTGGTACTGTGATCCAGGCCAGGGATTAAACGGGATAAGATTGATCTTGGCTGGAATCCCTCGAAGCAATCTCACCAATTCTTGCGCTTCCTCCAGCGAGTCATTGACGTCTTTGAGCATGACATACTCAAATGTTATCCTGCGACAATTGGCAATCTCCGGATACTCACGACAAGCATCAAGCAGTTGCATTAGGGGGTATTTCCGGTTTATCGGTACCAATTCGTCACGAAGTTGATCGTGAACCGCATGCAAAGAAATCGCCAACATGCAACGAATCTCGCGGGCCGTCTTTCCAATGGCAGGGACAACACCGGACGTAGAAAGGGTCACTCTTCGGCGCGAGAATCCCATCGCGGTGTCGTCTAACGCAATCAGAAGCGCACGTTTAACATTATCGAAATTCAACAGTGGCTCGCCCATCCCCATCATGACAATGTTGGAGACTTTCCGGCCGCTGTGTGGAGCGATAATCTCTGGGTCAATCTCGCAATCAGGATGATCCGCCAGGCGATCACGCGCTGCCAAAACCTGAGCCAAAATTTCACTGGCGGTCAGGTTGCGGACCATCTTCTGCGTGCCAGTATGGCAAAACGTGCATGTCAAAGAGCAGCCAACCTGACTGGATACGCACAACGTCCCGCGCTCAGGTTCTGGGATATAGACGGTCTCGACATCAATCGGTTGCCCCTCGATACCGTCAGAACGCGTAAATCGGAACAACCACTTGCGCGTCCCGTCAATCGAAACTTGCTCCTCGACGATCTCAGGTCGCCCCAAAGTAAAATTCTCTTTCAGGTCCGACCGCAGTGACTTACCGAGGTTCAACATGGCGTCAAAATCACTAACGCCACGCTCGTAGATCCAGTGATATAGTTGATTGACTCGCATGCGAATCCGCGACTCACCTACGCCAATCGACGCCATGGACGCAGCGAGTTGCTCTCGATCTTGCCCAACGAGTGAAATGAGATTGGTTTGAGACATACTAGTGATCCGTGATATCAACCTGGTGGTCCGCTGGTTTTACACCCTTTTTGAAGCCATGGAAGCCGAAATCGGTTGGATTAAACGCGGAAACGAAATCAACGCTCGCCTTGTCGGGGATCTGAGTCTCCATCTGCAAACACCAAAAGCTCGCATTGACAACCAGACGGCGCAGATCCTCGTCGACAAAATCCGTTGCAGCCCCCATCGTGGTACAGAAAACACGACGTTGTGCGCCTTGGGGAGACTCTTGGATCATCGTCCAAGCCACGGGCATCATTGGATCGTTCTTCTGTCCAGGGACTGGTTTATCATTGGGACTCATGCCTGCAAGCACAGTTCCGCGCATCAACACGGTGGCGGAATCGGGTAAGTGCTTTATCGCGTAGACATCCGTCGGTCCCCAGATCGTATCGACCCCCTTGAGCACGGGATGATCAGAATTTGATATTTCAACAACCGCGAGGGTGCTTTCCACCGCGTGCTGGCCATGATGCGCAATCCATGTGTCGCCCAGGTGCTTCTGTCCAAAGCCGCCCTCCCACGGTTCGCTTTGACGGTTTCCATACTTTTTGTAACGGCTCACGCTGTCCTTGTCGTAAGCAAACGCATGTGTAGAAGTACGGTAGGCGACTATCGGTTTAAATGAATTAACGTAGTCAGCAAAGTGTTTCATCTGATCATCCGGGAGCTGCCGGTACCTCAGACCTAGAATCACTAGGTCGGCATCGTCCAGCAATTCAATTCCTGGAATATTGTTCTGGTTGTCAGGATTTATCTCTCCCGAATCTGGATCGATGGCAAAAAGCACCGTGCATTTGAAACCGTATCGCTTAGCGAGCAGCTGCCCCAGCATCGGCATTGTCTCTTCACTGCGATATTCTTCGTCCCCAGAAATGAGCACAATGTGCTTACCGACCCCGGCACCTTGGGTTCCAACATACTGGCACCAAAGCTTCGTCGCCTGAACTTTAGGTGTTGTGCTCTCGGTTTGCGGGTCGTCAGCTATCGTCGAACCACAGTTGGTCAGCGTCATGATCGACGTTATGGCCAACCACACACGCAAATTGGTCAAGAGCTGCCTGAAACGAAACATCGGATTCCTGTTGTTCTGAGGAGAAATTTGTCTTGATAGAGAATCTTAGTGCAGAAGTTACTTGAGTTCAGCTTGTTGATCGTATTATCGGTGGATTCCCAAAGAATCGGCGCCCTCGTTCAAACCAAGGCCTTATCGGTTATAACTACCGCAATCAAACTATTGACCATTCTATTGTGGAGAAGCCATCGATGGCAGAGAGTAATCAGGGGATTGAGAATTTCATTCGCGATGTTGCCGATTTTCCTAAACCGGGCATTACATTTAAGGACATTACTCCACTGCTGGCTGAACCTAAAGCACTCGGCATGGCAATCGATGCGATGGCCGAAAGTGTCTCAGATCTCAAGATCGATGTGATTGCAGCAGCCGAAGCACGAGGTTTCCTGTTCGCCGTTCCTCTGGCATTAAAGATGAATATCGGGATGGTTCCAATCCGCAAGCCGGGCAAGCTGCCTTATAAAAAACACACTTACAGCTACGAATTGGAGTACGGATCTGACACGCTAGAAATGCATGCCGATGCTGTCAGCCCGGGACAGAATGTGTTGGTCGTCGACGATCTACTGGCCACCGGCGGCACAGTAGAGGCGTGCTGCAAAATGATCGAAGAATGCGGCGCTCATGTCGCAGGCTGCCTCTTCTTGATCGAACTTGGGTTCCTTAGCGGAAAAGAAAAACTGGCCAAGTACCCTACCTTCAGCGTGCTAAACTACGATTGAGCTTGAAACAGCCACAACTTTCTGAAGCCCGCGCCTCCCCGTCACGGGCCTCGGCCCCGCTAAAGTAGGCTGTGATTTTGTGGCAATGTGACATTGCAACGTTACCCGCTTGGGGCAAAACGACTGCAGCAGAGAGCGACGCAAGCGGAGTTTCTTCACGGCGTCATCTTCAGCTCTACTGAGCCCTATTGCCAGTATGTTTCAGATTGCTATATTCGAATCGTTGTTGGTGAATTCTTCATAAACAAACTCTTCTCCTAATCCTCATCGAAAGCAATCCTCATGTTGTTCCGTTTTTCCATTGCCAATCCGCGCACATTCTCAAACTCT
>CAYTPS010000160.1:0-10694 GCA_964439245.1 uncultured Pirellulaceae bacterium
CCCCAAAACTGGCCAGCCTGATTTTGGAACAATGGTGTTTGAGTACACGCCGGGGAAACTGTGTGTCGAACTAAAGTCCCTGAAAATGTACCTTCAGTCGTTTCGAAACGAAGGGATCTTCTACGAGAACATCACCAACACGATTTTGGACGATTTTGTCGCAGTCGTGGAGCCCAAATGGGCGCTGCTGTCGGCGTAGTTTACTCCACGTGGGGGAATCTCCTCGATCATTCGAGTTGAGCACTCCGCTTAGGAACAGGTGACTCAAAAAATCTTTCTTACAACGGACGGTTTTAGCGAACGGGATTATCCATGAGCAGCAACATTTTACTTTCTGGTTTTGCCGACGAAGCGGCCAACCAAAAAACAATTGACCAACAGTTTTCTGCGCTGGCAGCGTTGGGGATGCGATATCTTTCCATCCGTTTCATCGACGCGGGCAACGGCGTGAAGAATGTGATGGCATTGGATGACAGCGAGATCGCCCTAGTAAAGGAAAAGCTAACCGAGTACGGGTTGTCCATTTCTTCGATCGGATCGCCGATCGGTAAATTGAAATTGTGTGATGTCGATGACGGGACTTCCACCGGATACCGTCCGTTCGATCAATACATTGACGATGAAGTCGTTCGCGCTTGTGACTTGGCCGAAAAGTTCGATACGAAACTCATTCGCGGGTTTTCCTTCTATCACCCAAAGGGATCATCAATCGAGGATCACTTCGCGCAGGCCGTTGACCAGGTTGGCCAGATCGCAGAATTATGCGACCAGCGCGGTCTGACTTTTGGGTTGGAGGTTGAAGCCAACCTTATTGGACAAAATGGCCAGACGCTTGCCAAAATGCATCAACAGATCGACAACAATGCCTTGGTGTTGATCTTCGACGGCGGAAATCTTGTCATGCAAGGTTACAGCGAAGAGGAGGTTTACGAACAGTACGTGGCCATGAAACCTGGCATGGGCTGGATCCACATTAAGGACTTCAAGGATCCCTCGGGATCAGCGCGGGTTGAGCACGTGGATGAAGAATCCATCAAGCATTTTGTGCCTGCGGACATTGGTCAGTCAGGGCATCAGCGCATAATGCAGGATTTTGCCGGCTTTATCCCAGATCTGGAAAGCCGCATGAAGGCGCGTGGCGTGCCGGGTGTGTTCGCGGATATGGAACCGCATGTCAAAGGTGGCGGCCAGTTCGGCGGCTTCAGCGGTCCAGATGGATTTGGCGTCGCATTGAGGGCGTTTTGTAGAGTTTGCGATCAAGCAGGAATTGGGTATCACTTGCGTGATTTCGATGACATTCGGGCTGATCGAGGATTTTAGGCAGGCAAGTCAATTGATTGGCTTGGCTGATATGCCGCGATAGCTTGGAGTGGTGCAAAAAAAAAGACTCCAGAGCAAGAGTTGCTTGGAGTCTTTGTTATAGGATCGCCGACCGGCTCACGCTTTGTCTTTTTGTGCTTTGATGATGCTTTGATCGAGTTTGTGTTCGTCAGTGTAGAACTTAGCAAAAACAACACCACAGAATAGGAATGCGATTCCGCAGAACACTCCGCCGACACTGACTTCTGATGAGAACACCCACGACATCAGGAAGAACAAAACACCAAAGGCAAGACTGATTAAGGCGAGTTGCATCTTTGTTTGTGTCGAAACTCTTCGCTGATTGGCCAGATGGTCCTGAATCGCAAGTCGGTTACTGTTGTTGGCGATCTCGCGAAGCGAGTCGAATGATTTCACTCGAACGGCTCTCTCTTTGGGCACGAACTGTTCAGGCGTGAGCTTCTCCTCTGGTAATTCTACCTTGGGAGCTTCTACGGTTTGGGTTTCCGCTGGTGCTTCTTTAATAGCATCCTGATTTACACCAGCTGATGCGTCTTCCTTGGAGTCTGGATCTTCCCCGCCCCGCATCCGACTGAGCAACTGGCTCATGTAATCTTCAACAGAATTGTCTTCATCTCCCTCAGGTGAACTCTCCGATGCCGTTTCAGCAACAACGGTTTCATGAACCTCTGGCTCGGGAGAGGCGACCTCAGATTGCAGGCTGCTTGGTTCTGGGCTGGCTTCTTCTGGACCGTCCATGCTGAAGTTCTCCAGCGATCCAGCATTCTGCATGCGAGCCAACACATCGGCAACGCTTTCAGCTTTTTTAGGTGCGGCAGGTGCCGGAGCCACTGGTGCGGACTCCACTTCACCGGTAGCAGTAGAATCAAGCTGTGGATTGACGACAGCGCCGGCTGATGCCGCGGCAATGATTTCGTCAGCGGTGGGGAGAATTGCTGAAGATACGTTTGCCTGAGGAGTGGCAGTTTGCGGCAACTCGGGAGTTATCGTCTCCTGGTTCGATGTTTTACTGCTGAGGCCAAGCTCTTCTGTGTCGATTCCCAGTGACTTCAAAAACTCGATTGATTGAGCTTTGGGAGTGTCGGCTGGTGCTTCGGTTGTCTGGGCAACTGCGGCTGGAGCAACCGCGGCAACAGGTGAGTCAACCTTAACCGAAGTCGGTTCTTCAGCTTCAGAAGTCGTTGATTGGGAGACAGGCGGTAGATCTAGGTCTAACGACGGAGCTTGTTCGCTACCACCGAGCAAGCGGTCGAGGTGGCTAGCGACTTCCTGTTTACGCAATTGTGCAGCACTCTGTGGAGCTGCCGTAGCGTCATTCGCTGCAGGCATTTGAAGGGTGGCTGCGGTGCGTCGTGGCTCCGTTGCTGGCGTTGCCGCACCTGCCGGTGAGGCCTCTGGCGTTTGTGCCATTTGTGCAGACGTATCGATTGGGGCATTGCCTGTCGAAGCAAGAGCGTTATTCAAATAATCCTGAATGCTGGATGATGCGTCAGCCATTTCTTGGTCGCTCAACGGATCGGCTGCTGCGGCTTCTGATGCTGGCCCATTTGTCGCCCCTGTCACTTCAGAAACGGTTCCCGATTGTGACGCAGCATCCACCAGCGAGGCAAGTTGATCACTCAGGACGTTAACGCGCTGACCTACATGAGGATCCGCTGCAGGCGGTGCAGGATTTTGCTGGGCAACTGGAGTTGGCATGCTTGATTGTTGTGTGACGCTTCCGCTGTCGGCGTTGGCTTCAGATCCCATAACGAGAGTGCTCGCACCTTTGCGAGCGGCAGCGGTCGGAGCCTCTGGCGTGTTCGATACGCTGGCGACTTTCGTTGGTGCAAAGGTTCCAAGATGTTTGACAACAACTTTCATCTCAGGGGTCAACTGAATTGTGTCACCCTCTTTTAGCCACTGAACCGAAGTTTTGTTGCCGTTGACAAGAACGAGCTCGCTGTAACTTCTGAAAGCGACGCCTTTTTCACCGCGGAAAATTGCGCAGCGATACTTTTCGGCTTCGGCCTTGTCGGTGATCAGGCTGCTCAAAAGACATTTCGCGGTGCTTACGGGAAGTAGTTGGCCATTCCGGTTGCCGCCTACCAATTGCAGGACAAGATCAGTGGAGCTGGAAATTGCAGGGGATTCAGTTGTCATTGGGGAACTTTTTACGAAGGATTTTCGAACGGCCAGTCCCTGATCAAACCCTTGACCAGTTTCCGGTAGGAAGGTTTAGCTTTCGCTAAGGCGCCAGTCAAATAACCACTTCGCATTTTGGAATAGACACCTCTAAAATAGCAAACGACCGGTATGATCGTTATATTCGTCCTCTTCCGTGCCAGAAAACGTCCCAGCGGTACGTGTCTGCGGGCTAAAAGTTCGCGCTGGTCAAAAATTTTTCTTCATCAAATGAACTGGTGAAATTTGGAAAAACTTTTTTACTGGCTTAATGCGTACTATAGTTCGTTGACAGTGAGCCAGGTTTATGACGTTCGATGCAGTCTCAGTATCGAAAAGCACGTTAGCCTGAGAACAATTGTTGATGCGGCTCAAATCATCGCTAATGACAATATCGGGTTTTGGCGAAGCGACATGAGTAACGCGGTGGACTTTAAAGTTTCCTAATTCCGCCTAACCCGAGTTCCATTTTTCGCAGTGAGTCGTTTTTGTTGAATTAAAATGCCATTCGACACTCAGATTGTTATCATAAAAAAACCAATTCAGACAATCCAAAATATACATGTCCAGCACTCCTACAACACGATCAACGAATTCTGCCCCGCCTAGATCTGTCGGCACCGGCGGAGCTAAGAGCGTAGTTCATCCATTTGGGGCGCTTGCCAAGAACTGTCTTGCTGTGTTGGTGCTTGCTTGGTTTGTTGTTGGCGTGAGCTGTCCTGCGTTAGGGCAACAATTGACCACAATGCCGCAGAAGCGAAACTCGTTTTTTGATCGCAATCAGGACGCCCAGCAGGCTAACCGAGATCAGCTTTATGCTGACCTGAAAAAGAATGCTTCTTTGATCGAGCAGCACTATCGCCATATTAAACGTATCGTAAATGTCGTGGCGCCAACGATCGTTCATGTAGAAGCCAAGAAGCAGCAAAAGTCCTCGGCTTCGAAAACGGAGCAATCCAAGGAGCTGCGTCCAGCGATTATTGAAGAGACTGGAGCTGGAGTTGTCTTCCAAGAGGGGGGACGCATGTATGTGTTGACCAACTTTCACGTGATTGAAAATTCAAATGTCAACGACATCCGACTGGAAGCTGATAATAGGGTTTTTTATCCGACTCGATTGTTGCACGACCGAGAAACTGACCTGTCGGTGTTGGAAGTAAACGAGCCTGGATTGGTGCCGGCGCGATTTGGTGACAGCAACAAGATCGGCGTCGGTGATTTCGTGGTCGCTGTTGGCAGTCCTTTTGGGTTGAGCCACTCCGTGAGCTACGGCATCATCAGCGCGCTGGGACGCCACGATTTAGAGTTGGGACCGCAGGGAGTCAAATTCCAAAACTTCTTCCAGACTGATGCTGCAATCAACCCTGGTAACAGTGGGGGCCCAATGATCAATTTGCGAGGAGAGGTTGTTGGAATCAACACGGCCATTGCAAGCAACAGTGGCGGAAGCGACGGGATTGGCTTTGCGATCCCAATCAATATGGCCATGAGAATCGCTGGAGATCTGGTCAAACACGGTTTTGTGAGACGAGGGTTCCTGGGTGTGTCTCTGGACGCAAGTTACACATTTGAAAAAGCTCGTGCTTTAGGACTTCGCCGCTCCAAAGGCGCCTTGATTTCAAACATCACTGCTAACTCTCCTGCGTCGGCAAGTGACCTACAAAGAGGCGATGTGATCGTCGAATTTGATCGTGTTCCGGTCGTAGATGATTCGCAATTGGTCACGACTGTCAGTCTTTCGGCGATCAATCGCCCAGTTCCAGTGAAAGTCTATCGAAACGGTGATATCAAAACGGTCTATGTGACTATCGGTCAACGCGATGACTTCCGCATGATCCCCACCCGCTCAAACGTTTCCGGATCCCCACGCTAGATAAGCACTAGGCCGTGGGAAAGCGAAGTCACGTCTTACGAGACGCAGTTACCAGCTGGTCTACCAAATATTGATAAGCGTCTTCGGAGCGGAGTTTCGTGGCGACGTTCAAATTGGGACGCAGTTCGGGTTGAGATCGTCGATCAAGCACCAGCGTGCCACGTGTCAGCTCTCCTTGAGTCTCTACATCTCCTGCCATCATCTCGAACTCAAACAGCTGCGGCTCCAATAAAGCCAGGGCTCCGATGGCGTCGTTGAGACAGATTGACTCACGTCCTAGTTGCTGGCGATAAGCGCGAAACGCGAAAGGCAGAATCTGCCGCAAGAAATGTCCCATGCGCGAGTTCACCGTTGGCAGTTCATCCAAAAGCCCCAGTCCGAAATTGACGGTCTCGGTGATGTCCAGCGGTAACAGTGTTTTGGTTGCCCGAGACTTGATTACCTCGCGGGCTGATTGTGGATCGAAGTAAAAGTTGAATTCTGCAGCAGCTGTGATGTTACCTTTTCCAGAGGTGCTACCGCCGGTCATGATAATCCGGTCAACACTGCTGATTAGCGCAGGGTTTCGTTTGAATGCTCTGGCGACATTGGTTAATGGCCCCAAGCAAAGGATACATACTTCGTCTGGATTGGAGCGGATGATATCGCTAATCAGTTTATCTGAAGTCTGCACGTGCTGCCGCTGGGAGACCTCGAAACCAGTGTTTCCAAGACCGTCTTCTCCAAAAAGATAGCTCGTGCTGACCGGCGGAGCGTTCTCACAGGAACTTGCCATGCCTAATCTGGGATACTTGTCTGGATCGAGTTCCGAGATGATGGCCTGAAGGTTGTGGTTGGCTTGATCGGCGTTGACGCAGCCCTCTGTCGCCGTAATGGCAAGGACTTCTAGGCGGGGATCGTACAAGGCCATGCAGATGGCGATAGCATCATCAATACCCATGTCGCAATCGATAATGACTTTGCGGGCCATTGAGGGGTCGTTTCTGATGTAGGGGCAATGGAGAAGGCCGAAGCGCTCGCGCGAGAGCCTCGATCCGCGTGCAGACGCTGGAAAAACCCGGATTTTAGTGCTCACCGGGGAAGCAAACAAGAGAAAAACGAATCGAACAGGAGCAAAGCCATACACCTACCTAGGTGGATTTTGCTAAACTGACGGGGCTGAATCTTCTTTGACGGACATCCCTCGCTCTGCAAGGCCTCCTGGTTCAGGCGTGCCGACGATTAGAGCGGCGGATTCTCCGAACTATCCCTAGCCATTAAACGAAAAAGCGACCAAAACAATCCAATCTGGAACATCACTTCAGTCCGCTGAAATGATCGAGGCGATGGACTACATCATGGAGGGCAGCGCCAAAGATGCAGATATCAAATCCTTTCTTGTTGCCCTTTTCGAGAAGGGGGAGACAGCTGAGGAACTTACTGGTGCGGCCACTTCGCTGCGGAAGCACATGTCTCCGATCCGATCAAACCGCGAGAGCATTGTCGATACCTGCGGAACTGGGGGCGGTAAAACAGGAACCTTCAACATTAGTACCGCCGCCGCCATCGTTGCTGCCTCGGCAGGTGCCTCGGTTGCCAAACATGGTAACCGGCGGTCGACCAGTTTGACCGGGTCAGCCGATGTGTTGGAAGTACTGGGTGTGAATGTTGACTGCTCTGTTGAGACAGTAGAGAAGTGTTTGAATCAACTGGGGATTTGCTTTTGCTATGCTCCGCTTTTCCATCCCTCAGTCAAAAATGTCTCAAACGTTCGAAAGAAACTGAAGCATCGGACCATTTTCAATTTGATTGGCCCGCTCTGCAATCCAGCCAATGCAAAATATCAAGTCCTCGGCGCCGGCC
Organism: uncultured Pirellulaceae bacterium; assembly: GCA_964439245.1. Classification (GTDB taxonomy): domain Bacteria; phylum Planctomycetota; class Planctomycetia; order Pirellulales; family Pirellulaceae; genus Mariniblastus. Next base: position 7,220 of record CAYTPS010000160.1, read on the forward strand.
TCGGCAACACGCGTCCTCTTTTGGCGCAAGCACTAGCGAAACTTGGAACAGAACGTTCGATTGTGGTTCACTCCCGTGACGGGCTTGGTGAGATCTCTGTCTCCGAGATCACCGACGTTTCAGAGGTGTTGGGAACGCAGGTACGTGAAGGGCAGCTTGCAGCGTCCGATTTTGGGCTAGAGACAAGTAATGTCAAATTGCTAAGGGCAAACAGCCCCAGCGAAAGCGCTGACGTGATCAAGCGTGTGATCGAGGGACAGTTGGGACCTCAGCGTGATATTGTGGTTGCTAACGCTGCGGCAGCCCTCTGGATTTCGGGAATTTGCGATGGCTTGCTGGCTGGCGCTGAGCGTTGTGCCAGAGCGATCGACAACGGCCAAGCCGGAGAGATCCTCCAAGAATTGGTTGACATGACCAACAAGAATTAAGAAAACACCGACGAGCAGCCGAGAATCACCCTTTGAGGATGATTTTTCAGGTGTTATCCTTAGCGACCCTGAAACACGAAATACCACGCGAAACTAACCATTATTTGAGGATCAGTCTCATGGCCAAGCCAAGCCACAAAGTTAAAAAAGCCAACCACGGTAAACGCCCAGCCAACAACCGTGGACGCAAAATAAAGAATAAGAAAATTAAGACTCCGTAATTGTTAGGAGCGAGAGGGTTGGCGGAGACAATCGAAGAGCATAGCTCGCCAACCCGATTGATCACTGGAGTTCATAAAACGGCTTAATGGCCGTTTTTTTCGTTGACGCCCTGCCCTGTATGTTCAAAGGCTTGCTTCCATGGGACGACGCTCGTTACCTAAAATTGACCCCACCGTCAAATTGCAGTCGCATCTAGGTGACGTTGAAGAACTAGAAAGTCCGTTCTGCCCACAGAGTCTGTTCTCCCAAACAGCAGATCTCGAAATTGAAGTTGGTAGTGGCAAGGGGCTGTTTGTTCTGACCGAGTCTGGCAGGAATCCGGAGCGGAACTATTTGGGTAACGAACTGTCCCGTAAGTACGCGCGGTATGCTGCGTACCGGTTGGCTCAGAGCCAGCGAAGCAATGGGTTCATGTTGGCTGGCGACGGACTGAAGTTGTTTCGAGAGTTTCTTCCGGATGGCTGTGCAGTGGCCGTTCACGTGTATTTTCCCGATCCTTGGTGGAAAGAGCGTCATCGACAACGGCGCGTCATGCAGCCGGAGTTCATCAAGGATATTGAACGGGTTTTGGTTCCCGACGGCGTCTTTCACTTTTGGACTGATGTTGAGCAGTATTTCGACGAGACCATTGGGCTGATGCAGGAACATTCAAACCTGACGGGACCTCACGAGGTGCCAGAGCGGCCTGCAGAGCACGATATGGATTACCGCACCCATTTCGAACGCAGAATGAGAATGCGTGAGCACGATGTTTTTCGCAGCCAGTTCCGCAAGCAGTAGCGGCTTGAGCGCCGAACAAAGTTGAGCTCACAAAAAAACTCCCGACTCGATGAAGAGTCGGGAGTTTATACCTTTTGTGTTTCACCAGCTTGGCAAACTAAGCAGTTGCCTTGGCCTTACGAATCGCTGCAGAAATTCGAGACTTCTTACGGCTGGCCGTGTTGCGGTGAATGATTCCTCTTGCGCCTGCTCGGTCCAGCTTTTTTGCGGCCGCACGATATTCTGTGTCTGCTTTTTCAAAATCACCTGCGGAGACTGCGGCCATTACAGCCTTGATCTGCGTTTTCATCGCTGATTTGATAGCTTTGTTTCGTTCCTTTAGAACGGCGTTTTGGCGGAGTCTTTTGGCTGCACTGCGTGAGTTTGGCATTAGTCTTTGCTTGGAAATTCAGATATAATTGTTCGTATTTCGAATCGTCCAATATCGCAATCGAACTTGATTTTGTCCACTGCTATTTTTCGAATTTCAGCCAATCTATCCAGCGAAAACCCTGAGAATATCCGGTAGAAACGGCCAGATTGTCGATGTATCCCCAAGTTTCCAATGATAAACCGCTTTCTGGTTACACCGTGATGGTCACCAGAGCTGACCATCAGGCCCAAGGATTGGCCGATTTGCTGGCTCCGTTAGGGGCTGAGGTGGTCTTACAGCCTGCGATCCAGATATTGGAAACCGAGGGCTGGGGGCGTTTTGACGCCGCTCTAAAGCGATTTGGCGGTTTCTCAAGGGTGGTGCTGGTAAGTGCCAATGCCGCCAGATTCTTCTTTGCCCGAATCAGCGATCCAAATAGCTGTAAATTGACCGCCGCTGATCTGGCCCGGGTTGAATTTGCCGCGATTGGATCTGCGACGGCTGCTGTTGCGACTGCTCATGGAGTTCACGTTGCACTGGTCCCCGAACGTTCCGATAGTGCGTCGCTGGCCGATTTGCTTCTGAGTAAACCAGCACAAGGCAAAACGATGGTGGTACGGGCTGACCGAGGGAGCGCGGTTTTGGCGGACCGCCTGAAGCACGCTGGATGCTCGTTTGAGCAATTCCCTATCTATCGAAGCCAGGATGTGATAGAGGCAGCGCCCGAAGTTCTCAACCAACTACAGAACGATAGGATCGATTGGATAACGGTAACCAGCTCTGCCATTGGTGCCTCGCTGTTTAATCTGTTTGGGGAAGACCTTCTTCAGAAGACGAAACTCGCATCGATTAGCCCTACGACCACCGAAGCACTTGAATCGCTGGGACTGAAAGTTGAAGCTGAGGCCAAAGAATACAACATGGTTGGTTTAGTCGCGGCGATTGTCGCCAGCGTCGAATCGTAAAGAGTCGCTTCCTATTTTTTGAGGGAGCAAGTTCACCGGCTGAAACACAAAAAAACGGATCCGCCTGAAGCGAATCCGTTTTGCGTTTTCTTACACTGTGCGTCGTTTGGATCAGTCCCAATCGAGCTTGCCACCTGTCTGGTATTCAGTAACGCGTGTCTCAAAGAAGTTTTTCTCTTTGGCCAAGTCCATTGTTTCGCTCATCCAAGGGAATGGGTTGTTGCTGTTGTACTGAACTGGCAGGCCGATACGCTCCAAGCGGCGGTCTGCAACGTGCTGGACATAGTCGCGGAACAGATCCGCGTTGAGACCAAGGACGCCGTTGGGCAGGCAGTCTTCAGCGTAAGCGATCTCTAATTCGACCGACTCACGGACGCGATCAACCATTTGCTGCTGGAACTCGTCTGTCCACAAGTGTGGGTTCTCGGCTTTGATTCCGTTGATCAGATCGATACCAAAATTCAAGTGAATCGATTCGTCACGCAGAATGTATTGGAACTGCTCACCAATTCCCTTCATCAGGTTTCGACGATGGAATGAAAGTATCATCACAAAACCAGTGTAGAAGAAGATTCCTTCCATGATCAGGTAGAAACCGATTAGGTTCTTCAGCAACGCTTGAGCACCTTCAAAAGTCTCGGTCGTGAAATCCGGATCGAGCACTTCTTTGGTCAGTTCCATTTCGAACGCATCTTTGCGAGCGATCGCGGGAACTTCGTTGTACATGT
>CAYTPS010000161.1:0-10574 GCA_964439245.1 uncultured Pirellulaceae bacterium
CGTCGTAACCGTGGACGACCCTCTGGGACAGAAATCAGACGTGCCTCCGTTGATCTTAGATACTTTGATCGATGCCAAAATCGAGGGAGCGGCCATTGACGACGTTGTGCGATTAGAAAGACGGTTGGTTCATGATCGTGATACGGTTTGGGTCATGAAAGATAATGAACTTGAGATACGCGAAACGAAGATTGTTTTTCGCGATGCCCAATACGCGTATTTGAAAGAGGGTTTGGAAGACGGGGACGAGGTCGTCACCACCACCCTCGCGACGGTAGCGAACGGAGTGAAACTCCGCAAAGAAGACGAGCAAGTCGACGAAGCGGCTCCGGAGGACTCCAATTGAGCAAGACCTCCGCACCATTTCTTCGTCGTGGCCCTATTTCTTGGATGGCGCGTAACTCAATCGCGGCCAACCTGTTGATGTTGTTATTGCTTGGTGGAGGAATCTGGGCGGCATTGAACATACAGAAGGAGGTCTTCCCGGAAACGCAGTTGGACATTGTCCAGATCTCTGTCGGCTATCCCGGCGCGTCCCCTTCGGAGGTCGAACAGGGTATCCTCCGACCAATCGAAGGAGTCGTGCGAGGCGTAGATGGAATTCAGCGAATCGACAGCGAAGCACGAGAGGGCAGGGGGGCTGTTTATATTGAATTGGTTGCCGGTCAAAACCGCATGAAGGTTTTTCAGGACGTTGATCAGGCCGTTAGCCGAATTCGAACTTTCCCGGAACAAATTCAGCAACCAGAAGTTCGTTTGGCGTCCAGACAACGCGAAGCGATGCAGATTTCCATCTATGGTGACATCGATGTTTGGGAGCTGCGTAAATTAGCCGAGCAGCTGCGTGACACGTTACTGGCCGCCGAGGAGATCACCCAAGTCGAATTAAGACGGGTGCCACAGTACGTCATGCACATAGAAATCCCGCGTCAGCAGTTGCGCGAATACGGGATAACGCTCTCGGATGTGGCGCGCGTCATACGCACATCAAGCCAAGACGTGGCTGCCGGATCGGTACAAACAAGTGCTGGCCAGATTCTGCTGCGTGTGAAAGCGCGCAAACAATGGGCTGATGAATTCGCTCAACTTGAGATTGTCAGTGGTAGCGAAGGGCCATCGGTCACGCTAGGTGATATTGCGACCGTACGTGATGGCTTTGAGGACGCTGGCTTTCACTCTCAGTTCAGCCAAACCCCATCAGTCGATCTAGACATCTTTCGTGTAGGGACGCAATCGCCACTAGATGTTGCCGAGGCCGTCGAAAAAACGATGCGTGAATTTGAAGGTGTCATGCCGCCGGGCGTCAAATGGAGAATTGACCGCAACAATGCAGAAGAATTTCAGCGGCGTTTGTCTCTGGTCACAAAAAACGCAGCCATGGCCATGGTGATCGTCCTGGTGATCATGGCGTTGTTTCTCGAATTCAAGCTGGCCTTCTGGGTGATGATGGGAATGGTCGTCTCTTTCATTGCCGGCGTGCTCTTCCTTCCGCTGTTCGGCGTCAGCATCAACATGATCTCGCTGTTCGGATTCTTGGTGGTCGTGGTGATCGTTGTCGATGATGCCGTCGTGGTTGGAGAAAACGTTTACGAAAAACGGCAATCCAATGACGACCTTGAATTTGCCGCTATCGAGGGAACACAAGAGGTGGCCTCGCCTGTTATCTTCAGTATCCTGACAAACATCGTAGCCTTTGTACCGCTGATGTTTATTCCTGGTGAGATGGGCAAATTTTGGGGCCCACTGCCGGTCGTCGTGATCATCGTTCTGGCATTGTCACTACTTGAGTCCTTACTGATTCTGCCATCGCATCTTGCTCACACTAAACCAGTGCAGCACAAGAGTGGTTTCACTTCGTGGCCACACCGCGCTCAACAGGCGTTCAGTCGAATGTTCAATCGGCTGATCGAGATGCTTTACCGTCCGGTGCTTTTGGTTTGCTTACAATTCCGATACGTTACCGCGGCCGCGGCGTTGGGTTTGTTCGCAATCGTTGGAGGCTACGCGACTAGTGCGCACATGGGCATGATTCTAATGCCGGAAGTTTCAGCCGACGAAATCGAGGCCGGCGTGCGGATGCCCACCGGAACGACTCAGGCCCAATCGGCCGAAATAGCCAGAGTCGTCACCGAAGCAAGTCTGAGGATGTTCGAAGAGCACAACCTGTACGAGGTTGCTGAAGGCATCAAGACAAACGTCCGTGGTGATTCATTCATTGATGTCGAGATCGTGATGAAACCGCCGGACCAGCGGACGATGACGGCCAACGAAGTGATCGAACTTTGGCGTGAGCAGATCGGCGACTTGCCGGGCGTGGATCAAGTCACATTCGAGGCTGAACGCGGCCCGGGAGGACATCGACGTGGTGTCGCCATCGCACTTAGCCACAGCGACATCGGTGTCCTTGAGAAGGCGACCGACGCGTTTGTTGAGCGCGTCAAGAAATATGCGAATGTGCGCGACGTGAGTGACAATTACGTCAAAGGCAAGGCGCAATACGATTTCTCACTGCGTCCAGAAGGTCGGGCTTTGGGTCTGACCGACGAAGGACTTGGCGATCAGCTGCGCGGCGCGTTCTTCGGATCGCTGGCGTTGCGTTTGCTGCGTGGCACCAACGAGGTCGAGGTGCGCGTTAAGCTACCCGAGGAGCAGCGTGAGGACATCCACAACCTTGAAGATCTTATTATTCGCACTCCCAGTGGAGCCGAAGTACCGCTGCTGGATGTCGCCGATTTGAAGAAGGACAAAGCGTTTGCTCGGATCAATCGCCGTAATGGTCGCCGCGCAATCCGCGTGGGAATGGACATTGAACCCAAACGCGCGGTAGCCCAAGTCATCAAGGCGGTGCGTGAAGAGGCATTGCCAGAATTACGGCGCGATTTCCCCGGCATCACTTGGACTTTCGAGGGGCGCGACGCTGAAATGAGACGCGCCACCAAAGCGCTCTGGGGTTACTTTGGACTCGCGCTGGCCGTCATCTATTCCCTGTTGGCGATCGCGTTTCGCGATTATGTGCAGCCAATTATCGTCTTGGTCGCAATTCCATTTGGAATAGTGGGCGCAGTGCTTGGGCATATTTGGTTGGGTTATGACATATCTTTGGTCAGCCTGATGGGCGTGATCGCATTGTCGGGTGTCGTCATTAACGATTCACTGATCATGATTGACTACGCCAATGGCCGCCGCAAAGAAAACGCAACTCCATTTGAGGCAATTTCTCTGGCAGGCGTTCGTCGTTTCCGTCCAATTCTGCTGACAACGCTGACCACATTTGGGGGATTGATGCCGCTGATTTTTGAGAAGTCTCTCCAAGCACAGTACATTATTCCAATGGCAATCTCGCTCGGATTCGGGATCCTTTTCTCTACCGCAATTATCCTCGTACTGATTCCCTGTCTGTACTTAATCCTTGAAGACATCATCGCGCTTTTGTATTCACCTGAGCCATCAGGCCCATCAGACAAGTCGCAGCAACTTAAGCCTGCTGAAGAATAGTCCGCCATCGAGGAAACCGCAGGACTAGTCACTTAAAATAGCGACAAACGGAGCGATATCCATGAAAGTCACTTCGCTATCGACATCAAGATCTGCCTCAGCCTGAAATCCTTGATTGATTAGAAGCGCAACAAATGGCGCGATATCTTCAAAGTCAACTTTGCCATCCAAATTAACATCGCCGGGGATAATTGTGCTTGGAATTGAGACCATCAGGAAATCCGCATAGATTGGCAAATGGTCGCTAGCCGTGATCAGCGATTGCAGCACATCGGGTGATGCACCGGTGCCAGTGTCGATCGAACCGTTTAGGTCGTGAGTTCCATTGTTCCCCAGAACCGTATACGAGTCAGGCAGATAATCGAGCCCCTGATTGTCGGTCAGCCCTCTTCCATCAAACATGATGTCGAACCGATCATCTATTGCCAATCTTGGATTCTGGGTATGCAGGAACCTGAAAAGAAAGTTATCCCGCCAGTCACCGGGGGCGTTGGCGAGGTCTTTACCGCCGATGATCGTCCAAGCCGGTTCGCTGCTAGTAAGGAGATTAAAATCACCAGCGAATAAAACGTTTTGTCCTGATAGTGATGCGGCATCGTTGGCCAGAACAGTTGCTTCGGCGGCGCGTGCATCGGCATCTGACGGACCGGATTTAAGGTGAACGCTGTACACGGTCAAGGGTTCGGCGTGCTCAAAGAATAACGGCAGAAACGAAGCACGTGCCGTGTTATGGGTCAATCCAGAACTGAGATCAAAACTATCTAGTAACTGGACTCGGTCGGTGTTGTAGATCAAACCTGTTCGGTCATTTCCGCCATCTCGATCGGTCACAAACACCGCGAACGGGCTACCGGGCACGTGTTGGTTGAATAGGTCAAGCATTGCAGCCGATGACCCCGTATCGGTTTCCTGAATCGCGAAAATATCAGGCACTCCAAGCTCCCCAATGACTTGGAAGAACGCATCGTCGTCGGCACTGTTGTTGGGTTTGTTAGCAGTATTCCAGCTGCCAATTCGGAGATGTTCTTGCGCATTAGTCGAGGCCTTCAGCGCCAACGACAACAAAATGATTAACAAATACTTCACGGTTGATGATCTAGGAGGACTAAAATGAGGTTCGGCAGGTTAATCTCAGATGACACGTTAGACAATGCTCATGTTGAGCATGCGGGCCGACTTGTCGACGGTTTTACAGATATAGGAGGTCCAACATCACAGGTATCTTGATTTTGCTGTGGTGAGTCAACGCTCAAACAAGTAACGGTCGTTTGCTGAACAAGACTGAGGTACGTATGATCTAATTTGAGGCATGACCGGGGGTTACCGGTCGCCATTGCGTTAGAAGAAATGAGTCCATGAGCAAGCATCCGCAGTCGAGTCGTCAGCGCTTTGAAGAGTACAAGCAGGAGTTCCTGAGTCGCGACAAAAAGTCGGAGCGGGACAGAGATTCATCTGACAAAAAGCAAGAACGCAAGTCGCAACGTGACCGTTCGAGCTGGATGCTGGTGCGTGAATTTCTTGGATTCCTTGCAGGTCACCGGGGATCCATCTTTTTTTCAATGGCGACTCTTACCGTTGCCACGATTCTTGCCCTTATACCGCCGGCGGCAGTCAAACTAGTTGTCGACAACGTGTTAACTGATCAACCGCTTCCAGCAAGCTTCCCCAAGTGGCTCCCGAGTGAGCCGTGGCCCATGCTGCTGTTGATCGTCGGCGGAATACTTCTGATCTCGCTAATGAAGCTGGTTTTGCACATATGGGGAAGATGGCACGCCACACGGGTCACCAAGTTGTTGCAGATGTCCATACGAAAACAGGTTTTTGAACATGCGGCCCGACTGCCCTTATATCGAATTCAGGAATTAAAATCTGGAGGAGCGGCCAGCATACTGCGTCAAGATGCCGGCAGTGTAGGCGATCTTGTTTTTGGGATGTTGTACAACCCGTGGCGGGCGGTCATTCAGTTGGTCGGCAGCTTTCTCATTCTTGCTTGGGTCGATTGGCGGCTATTGATCGGCGCGATTGCCATCGTTCCATTGGTCTATTTCACTCATCGAACTTGGATCCATCGCATTCGTCCTCAGTTTCGTCGCGTGCGTGCTCAACGTGAGGAGGTGGACTCGCTGACAACCGAGTCGTTCGGTGGGATGAGAGTGGTGCGAGCATTCGGTCGACAAAGTGCAGAGATCAATCGCATCATGCGTGGTAATCATGTCATGGGGCGTCAGGAATTATACGCTTGGTGGTGGTCGCGTGGGATCGAGATCGTTTGGGAGACGGTTATTCCACTGGCCACTGCGGGCCTACTGGTCTACGGCGGCTGGCGAGTTCTTCAAGACAGACTGACGTTGGGAGACTTGATGATGTTTTTGGTTTACGTGTTGATGCTTCTGGGCCCGCTGGCGACGCTCGCTCAGAGCGCGGCGGCGTTTCAAAACAGTCTCTCTGGTTTCGATCGCGTTTTAGATCTTCTTGATGAACCATTAGAAATGGAGTCTGTTGCTGAGACTTTTAAAATAAACCGAGACGATTTTATCGGATCCATTGAGTTTAGAGAGGTCAACTTTAGTTATCCCGGCGCCGACGGTTTTGCGTTACAGAATATAAACCTAACCGTTAATCCTGGAGAAACCATCGCGCTGGTCGGTCCGAGTGGTGCTGGAAAAACAACCATCTGCAACCTCATCGCGCGGTTCTACGATCCTACCGCCGGAGCCGTTTTGCTTGATGGTGTCAATCTGATTGACTTTGACGTGGAAAGCTATCGGCGGCTAACGGGAATCGTTGAGCAAGATGTTTTTCTGTTTGACGGAACCATCTCACAGAACATTGGATATGCCAACCGGCAGGCAACCAGTGCCGAAATCGCTGAAGCAGCCGAGATTGCTAATGCCGCAGAGTTCATTGAGAAACTGCCTTGCCAATACGACACGACCATTGGAGAACGTGGCGTGCGACTTAGCGGCGGTCAACGCCAGCGTTTGGCAATTGCCCGCGCGGTGTTGGCAAACCCCAAAATCTTAATTCTTGATGAAGCGACCAGCAACCTAGACACAGAAAGCGAGAGGCTGATTCAATCTAGCATGGCCACATTGATGGAGAACCGCACCTGTTTCGTGATTGCTCATCGCTTGAGCACGATCGCCAGCGCTGACCGAATTGTTGTACTTGAGAACGGAAAGATTACTGAAATTGGCTCGCACCAATCGCTGATGGAACTTGGCGGCAGGTACCACGAAATGGTGATCATGCAGACCAACACTGCCTCATTTCCCACGTAAATGCCTAGGCAACAGAGTTGCGGTTTTTCTGAGTAAGACGAACCAAAATCAGAAGAAAAAAAGGCCCCGAGATTAGGACGAAGCCGAATCCATGGGGCCTTTGAATCTACTGGCAGTTTTCGATTACTCGTTTCTAAACCAACAAGTAAACGCGTTCATATAGCCTGACTTAATCACGATGAACACATCGTGAGTCCCTGACACGGGGGTCAAGTTAGCATCAGCAAACTGGGCACTTGATTTCCCCCAGCTACCTGTGCCATTGAAACTGGACGATCCAAGAAGCTGGCCGTTGGGTGAACCCAAACGGACTTCATAGCTCAAACCCGATGCACGCCCAGATGCATACTCGAACTGGAACTTATTGTAGCCCGTATCTAGATCCACATTTCTTAATTCCAGATACCGATTCGGTGCTAGGCCAGAGACGCCCCACGAGTTGTGAGTGTTGACACCGGCCGATGGGATAGCGTTCCACAGGTTCAGGGAAAAATCAGGGGCCGCACTACCACCGACAGGAACGTTGTAGATGATATCGGTCTCCACACTGTCGCGCCATGTGCCGCCAGAGGACAACATCGAGATTTTTATGATCGCGGTGTTCGTCGTAATATTGTTGTAGTTGACGGACCAAGTTTGATCGCCTGAACCAGTGACATTATTGATGCGGCGCTTCCCTTTCCATCCCCAGTTTGAATCAAACACGTCGATCAGGATGTCGCGGGAAGTGTTGGTCACATAATCGACGGTAATGTCGGCGCTTCCAGCACTGGCGATGGTAGGCGGTGCCGTCCCCTGAATAGATTCGGGAACCGCTGAGTTAACCTCGACATCAAAAATGAAACCACGTTCGACCCACGTTTGCCAATTTCCGTTGTCTTGTAGCAGCGAGACCATCACGATGGCTGTTGGAGTCGTAATTTCGTTGTAGGAAACCTCAGCCGCCAAACTTCCTTGTCCGTTTACGTTTTCGTACCGTGATTCTCCCTTAAAACTCCAATTTGAATCAAAGACGTCGACAATGATGTCGCGTTGGGTGTTGGCGACGTAGTCGACCAAGAAAAAGGCTGTCCCTGCACTGTCAATGATGGGAGCACCTTCTATTGAAACGGATTCGTCTACATTGCCGCTGGCAAGTTCGTCGATGCCAATATCCCAGCTTCCGGTGCGTAGATCACCATCGATATCCAAAGAAGTTCCAATCAAGGCAGATACGTTAACGCCGTTATCTTGGGCGTTTGATCCGGACAAAATATGCCAATCATCAGTTAACAGCGGATCTTGCTGGATGTTGTTTGAAAAACGACCTCCCAAATTGTTCAGCTCGCTTAGGCTGTAAATGTAATTAACAATATTCTGTCCCGTGACGTTGCTTTCGCTCCAGAACAGGTTGTTGCTCCAGTCGCCACTGTTGTTGATGTCAATCTCAATCATGTTACCGTTGGACCGCCGATAAAAGATGTTGTTTTTGAACTGGCTGTTACTGTTTCCAATTTGAATTCGAAAGATCTGGGGACTATCGCCTTCCACCACGTTGTTAACGAAATGATACAGGTCCGGCGTCGCCTGTAATGAAACCAGCGAATCCGCCTGCCCATTCTTGGCTCCGTAAAACACATTGTTAAAGATCACATATTTGGCCGCGCTACCTCCGCGTTCGATAAGAATCGCATGGTGGTGCCTTGCCCAGGTCGTATCAACCTTGACGAGATTATTGCTGATAACGCAATCTCCGGTTACTTCGTAGAATTGAATACCGTCAAGATGCGTCGGTTCGGTGTCACGATTGCCGTCGACTCGGTAGGAGAACGGTTGCGACTGTGTGTATAAGTCGTTTCCATCGATCGTGACTCCATTGGTTCTTTGCACGAAAATCAAATCCGCAGGATAACCATCGTTTAATGTTCCGTAGTCAGTCCTATCAGGGTTGGAGATGGTGTTGCGTTGGACGGTATTGCCACCGCCCTCCTGAATGAACACGCCCCCTTGAGTCCATCGGACCTCAATCACACAGTCCTCAACAGTGACGTCGGTCGACCGGTTGATGTGAACGACACCCTTTTTCTTGTAGCCTATATCCTGACTTGCGTTCTTAAGGGTGAAGTTCTTGATGACGATTCCACTCGAATTATTGACGTCGAAGATCGTGTTTCTCTGCTGCCCGCCATCAATGATCGTCCCGACCCCAGAACCTTGGATCGTAACATTGTTCTTGTTGTTGACCACCAGATCACCAATATTGGCGTACGTTCCATTGGCGAAGGTGATGGTGTCCCCATCACTTGCGTTTTGCAGCGCAGCGCGTATTTGAGAGAGAGACCAAGAATTGTTGATCTGAGCTTGAAGAGGCGAACAGACGTTCGCAAACAGAAAACCGGAAGCTGCAAGCAACGCAACGGCGAAGGTCCGATGCTGGAAGAGAAATAAAAGTTTACGTGTGAGTACAGCGCGCCTGAGAGCAAAAACTTGTGTTCGTTGAATCATCTTGAACATCTCCTTGATTTAGTTGGTGGAAGTGGTTTTCGTGAAACAAAACTCCTTTTGGAATGGCTAAGGGAAAATAAAATAGGTCTCAACAGCATAACAGATACACCAACCTCATTGTAACCTTGGTTAGCCCGGCACATCGAAAAACAGAGTGAAGGCTGGACAATCGCGGGGCACAGCTTTTGTAGACTTTCGTTTTCGCAGTCATATTGAGACCGACGAACTCGTCGTTATCGGAACTCTAACGAAAAAACGGCGCTCGGGTGAGAAAACACAGCGGTCACTCAAGGACGCAAACCGCTTCCGAAGCTTCGAGCGGAAGAAAAAAGAATGGAAGAGGCTGCCTCTATCCTGTGAATGCTTTGCTCTGCGTTCGCTGCTCAAACTGCTAGACAGCATCCAGTTCGAATACCGAGCAGTGAACTTCGAGTCGCCAACAAAAACTTAGACGCCAGCAAAAATTGAACCCTCACGGAGAGGGTAGCGCCCTCCGCCGATGGGCCCCTTGCCGAGCACTGGTGAGCTTGAAAGTTTTTTAACGGGTGTTCCTGAGTAGATGGGCCCCGGCGCGCTAACGTATCCATTGATCCGATCGACTGAATTCAACGACGATAGATTTCCAGCTTTGCCAAGCTTTGGTGACTTGGCTTTCTTTGCTTTAACTTCAACTTCGAACTCAATGGTAAATGAATCGCCAGCAACCAAAACATTAGTCGCTGAACCATCAAGCAATTCTGTTGATACCTTTCCATTCCAGCCCGCTGAATCCACCACAATGTGACTTATGGGATCGCTGGGATCAGAGACAACTGTGAGATTACCAGCCCTTACCAACGAACGTCCAAACTGCGTGGAGAGATCCTCCAGCAGACTTAATTCGGACAGATCGACGGAACCTGTATTTTTAATCGTCAACTGATAGGCCACCACATGATTGCCTCGATCCGTCAAAACTGGAGCCGCAACGATCGCTTTCCTTATCGATATGTTGGCAACAGGCGACAGCGTTGGACCATCGCTTGACTCTCTGTTGTCCTCGACAATTGAACTTGGTGCTGGGATCACGGGTTCCGCTGTGACCACGTAAGACGAAACATCCTGTTGGCTATCCATTGCCGGCGCAGTGACAATATTCTCTACGACTGCTTCGCTACCCGAGATATTCTTGGTTTCAAGTCTTCGCGGTAAACCTAACGCCTCAGCATCAATCTCGGCAGAAAACCGAACAGCAAACGAGTCACCAACCGCAAGCCGTGAGGCTGCTGTCGGCTCCACTAAAGACGGCGAACTGATACCGTCCCAAGAGTTATT
>CAYTPS010000162.1:0-10566 GCA_964439245.1 uncultured Pirellulaceae bacterium
GGTCGTATGGAAATCATGTGATCGGTGGGTTCGATTCCCATGCACTTCCGCCATTGTTGATCGCAGTTAAGTGGTAAATTGCCGCGTTCGTTTCGGACACAAGCTATTGGAACAGTACGCCCAAATTCTAGACATCTCTCCCGACGCGACGGATGAGGAAATTCATCGCGCGTACCGTAGACTTGCCTCGACCCACCACCCCGACTTGGGCGGCGACAAAGACGAGTTCCAAAAAATCCAAAATGCTTACGAGCGACTATTGTCTTTGCGAGCCGCAGCGGCAAAGAAGCGGCATTACGGCGCGGCTGACGTTGCCAGGAAACGCAATGACGAACTGCGTGAGGAAAGAAAACGCAAGGCCGCTGCAGTAAGGGCTGCCCAGCAAACGCAGCAGCGCGAAGAGACTAACGCGGAAAAAGATCGCAGCGCATCCACCAACAACGGCGAGCATCATGTGCGCTCAACAAGGCCTGCCGCCCGCCAATACCGGTACGTGCAGAACTTGGTCACTCGCAAGCTTCCTCTTCAGGATGAAACCACAATGTTTATCTTCATCAATACGTTGGACATCTTTATGACCTACGTACTGATCAGTTTGGGGGCGATCGAGGCCAATCCAATCGCCAACCACTTCTTTGCCAAGTACAATTTCAACGGGCTGATTGTTTTCAAGCTAGTGATTGTTGCGGTAGTATGCTTGATTGCCCAAGTCATCGCCGCAACCAGCATTCGCAAAGGAAAAACCTTATTGAATTTCGGCAGTCTGCTTGTCGGGGCGGTCGTCGCTTACAGTTGCTGGCTGTTAGTCGATAAATTCCTCTAGTCCGCTACAATGTTTGGAGAGCCGTTTTCCTGAAAGGACAACAGCCTCGATGTTGCCCGCGTCTGACAACATCACAAACGCTAAAACCTAGGCCCCTTGGGGCCCGTCAATGTCCTCGCGAGTAGGCCGCAAGATGCCTCGAAACAAAGCCATGGAACAATTTTTCTCTCACGTCATTGGTCTGTTGGTCTCAGCTGCGGTAGTCTCCACGATGGTGACAACCTTTTACTTGACTTCTCCGCAGCGCATGACCGACGAGGTAGCAAGTCTGCCGGTTGCGAAGTTAAAGAAGATTGTCAGGTCTCTTGACATTCAAGGTCTGCCACCAGATGGCGACAAGAAGAATCGGTTGTTGGCGGCAATTTTGCAATTGGGTAATGGAGACTCTGAACTAGACGAACGCGTTGCGGCGCTGTCGCTGCAACAAGTACATCTACAGAACGAAATTGGTGCCGCGGCTAGAGTCTCTCTAAAGAAGCTTGGACCAAAGGCGTTTCCAGCGCTGCAAGAAATGCTGGAATCGGAAGACCAAATGACAGTCGGCCGCGCGTGCTCTTCGATCTATCTCCTTGGTGAATCGGCCAGCGAATTCGCGCCCAAGTTGATTGAGATGGTTGAATCAGGCGATCCCTTTTATACGGCAGCCGGACTGATGGCGTTGGAGACGATGGGACACCACGCACTTCCAGCACTCGAATCGATGGAGGCGATCGTTCTCGATGCACATTTTATGCGGCAGGTTTCGATTGCCAAAATCTGTGTTGGTTTAGGACGCGACGCTGCACCAATGGCGAAGAAACTGGCGCAGGTTTACGAGGAAGGTATCCCATCGGCCGCCACTTGGGCGGGCATCGCATTGGGGGCCATTGGACCGGTTGAAGACGTGGACACCGTCAAATTGCTTGCCTCACGTATCGATCATCATCGTCAAGTCGACCGTGAACGAGCGCTGTTGGGGCTTGCGTTGATGGGAGCAGAAGGCATCGACGCAAAAGAGAAAGTCAAAATCGCTATGGAAGACCCCAATTCGCGCGTTAGACCTCAGGCAGCATATGCCTACTACAAAATTACCGAAGACGGTCAGCTACCGGCGGAGGTGTTGGGCAGCTTGCTGGAGAAACGTTCGCTGCGTAGTAACGCACTTCACTTTCTGTCGGAAATGGGGCCTGCCGGCGCACCAGCCATACCAAAAATTGTGCCTTTTCTGACATCGGATCAAGCACACGAACGAGAAGGGGCAGTCATTGCGCTTGGAAGTTTTGGTAACAAAGCAGCTGAAGTAAAGACGCAACTGCTCTCACTCAGTAGCGACCCTGATCCGCTAATCCGCGAGGCAGTGCAATCTGCGGTTGCGTCCATCGAGAAACTTCCCGAATCAGACGCGCAAGGCGAATAGGCGGCTGAAACGATGACAGATTCTTCTTCGACGCGCCGCGAGTTCCTCAAGGGCCGCTCAGCGATCCGAGCGATTGAGGCGTTTGCAGACACTGCTGAGCCCCTACCGGCGCCCGATTCGGTCGATACCCCAAAGAATAATCCAGAAGAAACCACAGCATCCGGACGCCAGTCGGTCTACATGGAGCATTACTCAAAAAGAGCGATGGCGTGCCAGTTCGAGCTGTTGTTCAACATGCACCAGTATCCGGCAGCAGGAACCGTCGCGGGTGATATCTTTCAATTGCTTGACGATCTCGAAGACCAGATGACGGTCTACCGTGATCACAGCGAAATTAGCAGGGTGAACGAGCGCGCGTTCAGTGACCAAGTGCAAGTCGAACCAAAACTTTACCGCTTGTTGAAACACGCCAGAGAAATTTGGCAATCGACCGGCGGCGCGTTTGATATTACTGCAGGACAACTTTCTGCGCTGTGGGGATTTGAGCAACGATCTGGATCAATCCCAAACGATGATTCAATCAAGGAGACACTTCGAAGTGTTGGTACATCGCACCTTGTTTTTAATGATGATCAAAACGGCATTCGATTTTCCACCGAGGGCGTGAAGATAAATCTGGGCGGCATCGGAAAAGGATTTGCAATCGATGCGATGGCGTCGATGTTGCGCATGAACGGCATCCGTGATTTTGCGATTCATGGCGGGCAAAGCAGCGTGTTGTGCGGCGGTGACTACGTTGCTGACACCGGCGAGTATGGTGCCGGATGGCCGATTGGATTGAGCCACCCGGTGTTGCCTGAGGTGAGACTGGCTCACTTCAACTTAAAGGACAGAGCCTTGGGAACGTCGGGTTCGGGCCGCCAGGGATTCTTTCACCAAGGCAAGCGATACGGACACATCATTGATCCACGTTCCGGCTGGCCCACCGACCATTTTCTTTCCACAACGGTGATCTCGCCTTCGGCCGCGCAGTCTGATGCACTAGCAACGGCATTCTTCGTTATGGATTTAGAAGAAATCGAAGCCTACTGTCGTAAGCACACCGATGTTTCTGCAGTGATGATCACTGGAGAACCACAAGCGGGCAAAAGTGCAGTGGATTTGGTTTGGTTCAACCTCACCGATGAGGACTGGCAGCGTCACACTGACCAAAAATAGGTCGGCTTTCTAAGCTTGCTTTGCTTGGGTGCTTCCCTTTGCCCCGCCAGCACCATTGCTGTCACATAGAAAATCGGTGTTGATCGGATTTGTAAAATGAGATACATGTCTGCCAGTTTCAACCAAATCCCTCCAGTTTAATAGTTACAGAGCGTTCGCGACTGTCCTCATTTATCATCATGAAATATTCAATTACTGCGATTATTGCATCGATCCTACTAATCTCTGTTGGCTGCACTACGACACGAACAACTGACACCGCACGCACCGGCATCGAACAGTTGTTGATCTCAAATGCCGTAGATCAAACCATCAACAAGACCGCTCTTCCTGACGTGATGGGCAGGAAAGTATTTGTGGAAGAAAAATATCTTGATTCAGT
Organism: uncultured Pirellulaceae bacterium; assembly: GCA_964439245.1. Classification (GTDB taxonomy): domain Bacteria; phylum Planctomycetota; class Planctomycetia; order Pirellulales; family Pirellulaceae; genus Mariniblastus. Next base: position 3,760 of record CAYTPS010000162.1, read on the forward strand.
CGACAAAGGTTACATCGTAGGCAGCATGCGTCAGAAGCTATTAAGCGCTGGTGCAAGCTTGGTCGACGCCAAAGAAGCATCGGACGTAACTGTAGAGATGTATTCAGGTGGCGTCGGCACAGACAATGTAGAAAGCTATTTGGGCGTACCGGGGCTGACGGTGCCAGGTCTGCCCGTGGAGCTTCCCGAAGTGCGACTTTATGAAAAGCAAAGCCAGTTCGGAACGGCCAAGATCGGTGTGATCGCTTATGAGACGCCATCAGGAAAAATGATGTACAACGGCGGAACAAGTCTAGCTCGCGCCGACAATTCTGCTTGGAGCCTGATTGGAATCGGTCCTTTCCAAGAGGGTACAGTACGCACCGAAGTTAATCGCAGCACTGGTGCGACGGACTTCACAGCACGCGTTGCAAACACCGTCGATTTTGGCAGCTCGACAATTCGCTAACTCCCAAACGCTGAAGAACCTATCCCAAAACGTGCTACCTGAACGTTTTACGTCGGGCCAAAATGAATAGCCAAACGCTCACGGTAGGTTCTGTGACCAAGACTGTCGGGCGGAAGAATCTCGCCTGACAGGCGGGGCAATGTTACAGAACTGGCCCAACTCCGTCTGCGGTTTGATCACGGATAACAAGTTGTTATCCGTGCGTGTATTAGTAAACAGCGCCGAGTCTTCTATGACTTGGCCTCTGGGCTTCGATCATGTTGACCTGCCAGCGGACTTACTGCCCGCGGCTCATCCCATTCTTGGTCAATCCTCTCTCAAAGATCGTCTGCACTCCAAAGAGTGCTAGCCTGCCAGCGCCAGTGTTAAGATGCGGAGACTGCAGGTAATTTTCGGATTAATCCGACTTTAACGAAAGAATAGAGCTTCCTGATTCCGAAGAAGAATCTAACAACGTCATTGTGTTAACGCGCTTTGGCTTTATTAGCATTTGAACAGGATGATCGAAATGTTTTTTCCCCCGAAACTCAAAGCGGTCTTTATCGCCCTTTTGGCTTTGAGCGTCGTCTCAGCGGCAACCGATTGCTTTGCCCAAACAGCTGAATTTGAAAAACGCGCTGCTGCGATGCGTCGCGCGATCGCACGCGGTCAACAGTCTCAGCAAGTTGTTGTGGAGTCTGCTTCAGCCGAGGTGATCCAAGACGATTCTGACTACGAAACCTCGAGGCCAGCAACACGCGTTGCGAGAGCTCCGCGGTCAAAGGCTACCATGAAGCGGTCTGCTGGCGCCAGAAGCACAACGACGGGCGTTCGTCGGCAGGCCGCCACACGAAACATGCCGATCGTTCAAGCCCCAGTCGTTCGACCGACAAGTGGCAGCTACGTGCCTAGACATCTTCGTACCGCTCAGTTAATTGGCGATGGAACGATGATTGATGGAGGCGCTCCAATCATGGGCGACAGTATCATCGATGGCGGAATCGTCGAAAACTATCCTACCACTTCAACAGCTGGAACGGTCATTTCTAGTGGCTACGACCAAGGCGTCATCGTCGACGAAGGCTACTCAGTCGGAAATGAATGCGGCTGTGATTCGTGTGGGGTTTCCGGAGCCTATTTTGAAGATGGTTGCTGCGGACGCGGTGGCTGCCCTCAATCCTACGGTCCTTGCTGGCTTGGCAATCTTGGCAAAGCACTTCGCACTGGAGAGTACTTTGGTGGAGCAGTTGCCTTTCAATCCCCATTATTTACTGAACAAGGGCAGGACTTGCCAGAAGATGTGAACCAACTGGCCAGCGATTCAAGTTTTGGTTTCTACGGTGGATTCAACTTCGGTATTCCACTTTGCCGACTGACTTGCGGATTGCTTTCTGGTCAATTCGGTGTTCGCAGCGTATCAACCAACTTTGACGGCAACGAATTCACAACCGAAGACCGACGCCAAATCTTTGTCACGACAGGTGTCTACCGACGCGTCGATTACGGTTTACAGTTTGGTGTGGTGGCAGATTTTCTTCACGAAGAATGGTTTACCGAAACGGACTTGATTCAATTGCGAGCCGACATTGGTTGGGTGTACCCAGCCGGACACATTCTCGGCTTCCGTTACGCAACCGGAGTGAAAGACGAAATCACCAGCGGTACATTTAACGGAAACCAGTTCGACAATTTCTTCCAAACAACTGATGACAATTTTCGATTCTATTATCGCCATGCCGCCTCTTGGGGAGGCTTTGGGGAAGGATTTATTGGCTGGGCTGAATCCAACCAAACCGTCTTCGGAGTCGACGTCGATCTGCCTGTGACTGATCGAGTTGCCTTTCAATCTGGCTTCACAGCTTACTTGAACGACGATGTAGTGCAGAACAGCAATTTTCAGGGTGGAAACTTGAACGAAGGCTGGAATCTCTATGTCGGGGTTTCATTCCGACCGAGCGGCCGATCTAGGTACCGGTCTTATGATCGCCCAATGTTCCAAGTCGCCGACAATGGATCGATGATTGTGCGTCGTCAGTCTCCCGAACTGAATTAGGAGACCTAAACAAGCCGGTAGAATTCCGGATTGCGAACCGTCTCACAGACACAATGGCCAACCCGGCAGAGGGTTGGCCTTTTGCGTTTGATCGGTATCTCACAGGTTGACATTTGTCTTCACGCCATCCATATTCTTCATCACACTAACCGCACGATTGAAACTTTCTGCGGCTGGTGCCGCGCTGTCGATTCCCTTACTCCATTGAAAATTTTATGTCCGCTGCCAAATACAAACGAATTCTCTTGAAGTTGTCTGGTGAGAGCTTTAGCCCCTCTGGTGAACGCGGTATCAGCATGGAAGAGGTGGTGCATATCTCCAAGCAGGTCTACGACGCCCAGCAACTGGGATGTGAGATCGCAGTTGTGATTGGTGGTGGCAACATTTTGCGAGGCAGCCAATTCAAGGCAAAAAACGACATCGTCGAAGAGGCCACGGCTCATTACATGGGCATGTTGGCGACGGTGATCAACGGTCTGGCATTGCAGGACGCACTGGAATCCGTTGGCTGCCAGACGCGCCTGATGAGTGCCATCAAAATGGACGGCGTTTGTGAGCCCTACATCCGTCGGCGCGCTGACCGGCATCTGCAGAAGGGCCGTATTGTAATTCTGGGCGCTGGAACCGGCGGACCGTTTGTGACTACCGATACCGCCGCAGCATTGCGTAGCATGGAACTGGGGGCAGATATTCTTATGAAAGCCACCCGAGTTGACGGCATTTACAGCGAGGATCCGGAAAAAAATCCTCACGCTGTGCTATATTCGGATCTGGACTTCCAGACCGTCGTTGAAAAGAATTTGCGTGTTATGGATTCGACTGCCATTTCACATTGCATGGAACACAATATGCCAATCATGGTGTTTAACTTCCGAAAAGACGGAAACATCGTGAAGGCGGTTACCGGAGACAAAGTAGGTACGCTTGTAACCAACAGCTAGTCCCTCTTTGTCGCCCGGGCCAACAGCTTTCTCTTTTCAACCGTCATGCCCGAAACATCTATTTCAGTTTGGTACGTTCTGGTTGCTGCGACCGTCACAGCAATTTGCACCGGCCTAGGCGTGATTCCATTTCTATTTGTGAAGTCCGTCGGCAACCGCCTATTGGGATTGGGCAACGCCATGGCTGCCGGCCTGATGCTGGGCGCCAGCATTGGATTGACCTGGGAAGCATGGTTATTGAGCCTACCTCGCATGGTCATGGGTTTGCTGTTGGGCGCGTTGCTGGTCGTGGTAACGGGTTGGCTGTTGCCCGAGGATGATGAAGACGAAGTCCCCAAGGTGGCCGCGCTCAGTAAAGCCAGTTTACGGAAGATCATCATGGTGATGGCCATCATGACCGCTCATTCATTTGCCGAGGGCATCGGCGTAGGCGTTTCTTTCGGTGGGCGCGAGGGGTTCGGCAATTTCATTTCAACGGCGATTGCCATTCACAATATCCCCGAAGGGATTGCCATCGCACTGGTAATGATCCCGCGTGGTGTATCGCGGCTCAAAGCCGCACTGTGGAGTATCGTTTCGAGCCTGCCTCAACCTCTGATGGCGGTCCCCGCCTACCTGTTCGTGCTTAGCTTCGCACCAATCCTACCGGTTGGCCTCGGCTTGGCCGCTGGAGCGATGTTTTACATGGTTTTCGCAGAGTTGCTGCCGGAGGCGAATGAAAATGCACCGCTGTCGCAAGTTGCATCGGTCTGTGCGATCTCAACAGCGGCGATGCTGGCTTATCAATGGATGATGTAGTCGCCCTGCCCTGCCCCAAAACCTGCCGCCGTTAGTCAACTGAAAAATAGTCAGCCGACTGGTAAGCACCCGTTTTTTGTTTGGCAATCTGCATCAGCACATCGTTCGCCAAACTGCTGGCTCCGAAGCGGAACCAATGATTGTCCAACCACATTTCCCCAAGCGTTTCCTTGACCATGATCAGATAGTGTAAGGCAAGTTTTGCATTAGAGATTCCTCCGGCAGGTTTCATTCCAACCATCTCACCAGTTTTGAACCAGTGATCGCGAATGGCCTCCAGCATCACCAGCGTGACGGGCATCGTCGCAGCAGGTTTGATCTTGCCGGTTGAGGTCTTGATAAAATCAGCTCCAGCCGCAATCGCAATATCGCTGGCGCGTCTGACGTCGTCGAAACTTCCAAGCTCACCTGTTTCCAAAATGACTTTAAGCCGAGCCAAACCGCAGGCGTTTTTCACGGCAGCAATTTCGTCGTACACGTAGTTGTAATCGCCAGCGTGATACTTACCTCTGGAAATGACCATGTCGATTTCGTCAGCACCTTGATCAACAGCCAGACGAACATCATCCAGCTTGATCTCCAAAGTCGTGTTGCCACTTGGAAATGCCGTTGCCACCGAAGCGACTTTGATCTTCGTATCGCTAAGTTCCTCTTTTGCCAATCCTACAAAATTCGGGTAGACGCATACCGCCGCAACATTGGGCAGTCCCTCGATCGCGTCATGGAGATGACGAGCCTTATAGCACATCTGCTTGACTTTGCCCGGCGTGTCCATGCCCTCAAGTGTGGTGAGATCAATCATGTTGAGCACCATCATCAAGCCTTGCATCTTCGCGCTTTTTTTGATGCTGCGTGTTTGGAATCGGCTGGCACGTTGGACGATGCCAACTTGATCAATCGGTGGGGAGGATATCGTGAATTCGGAAGTAGTCATATTCAAGCATTCTTCGCAAATAGAAGTAAACCGTGTGGTGGAAAGTATAACTTATCATCCCGACATTGGCGAACAATCAATCGACGAGGGGTCTAACTTGGCCGCAGGCATGCGATTTCTGCAGCCTCTTAAAGGCTCAAACGCGGGCCTTTGATTTGAAAGTCGCCGTTCTAAACCTTACAGCCGGACTTTTCTGATGCCGACGGGGCAGGAGCGCAGGCAAATCAGGCCACCAACACCCGTTTTGATTTACTCCAACTACCATAGGAGGAGATGACTCCGGCCTCGTCAATTCTGCTGGAGCCTTTGCCACACGAATCTCATTGTCACTGAAATTCCAATGACTGAATTAAGAGAAACTTTTGAAGCATCTGATAGAAACACGGGCTTCCATCGAAAGCTGGTTGCGTTAATCACCGTAGTCGCGGCTTTGCCATTTATTGATCATCAAGCGCCCGTTACTGCTCAACAACCAATCTTAACGTCTATTGCACTGGACGTAGATCAGCCATCTCCCGCGAGCGACGAGCTCGTCGGCGAGATTGATGAAGAAGGTGCCGACAACGAAGTAGTGGAGAGTGTTAGCGTTCCCGGCAATCTTTATACGATGAAGGCGGTTCGACTGTCTGCAAAGGAGCCCGGTGTAATCGAATCGATCTTGGAGTTGGGGGATCGAGTCAACGTGGGCCAGACGATTGCGGAGCTAGACCAAGATCTTCCGAGAGCCCAAATGAATGCGGCAGAGAAAGAACTGGCGATCGCAAAACTCGAATCTGAAAATGACGTCGACCTACGATTCGCGCGCGTGTCCTCAAAAGTAAACAGTGCAGTTTTGGAACGCTCACTTGCGGCAAACCGACAATACAAAAAAGCACTGTCAAAGACAGAGATCGAACGACTGCGTTTAGAGCTGCAACGCTCTTGCCTATCGGCAGAACAGGCCGAAAGGAACAGCCAAACCAACCAACTGAATGAACAGCTAAAGGCTGATCAAGTGACCATCGCTGAGATTCAATTAAATAACCGGACGATCGCTGCACCAATTTCTGGCATCGTAACAGAAGTCTCAATCGAGAGAGGCGAGTGGGTCAACAGCGGCCAACCGATCGCTCGAATCGTGAACACCGATACGCTGCGGTTTACTGGTTTCGCGGATTCAAGAGAAATCTTACCCAGTGAGATTGCGACCACAGCCGAACTGATCGTAGATTTTAAAGGCGATATCGGGCTTGGCGAAGAAATCGATTCAGAAGATGCCGTCGACGTGACGATTACATTTGTCAATCCAGAAATCGATCCCGCCAGCGGCCTGTATGAAGTCCGCGCGGAGGTCGACAATCGGGATCAGAAGATGTTTTCGGGCCTAAAAAGCATTTTGAAACTGCATCGCAAAAACTAGGCGCCGTTTAATCAATTTGTCAACTCCCGCGTTGCAGAATCGGATGCGATCTAAAGATCTGCCTTTACGAGGAAACTTTTTGACGGAATCCAAAAAATGACTCAGCTTCGATTGACAACCGAAACCTTGTTCAGTTAGTATTCTGCCTTCTCGAAATCAGTCACGAGTGCCGAGTTTTTCTCGGGCACGAGTGGGGCTTCATTTCGGGATCAAAATTTTGTTTAGGTCGGGTAGCTCAGTTGGTAGAGCAATGGA
>CAYTPS010000163.1:0-2634 GCA_964439245.1 uncultured Pirellulaceae bacterium
CCGAAATCGAACGCTCAAGGTACAAGAACGCATCTAGCTGACCAAACGCGGTCGCCGGAGCAGGATCGGTTGGATCGTCCGCAGGAACATAAACCGCTTGTACCGAGGTAATCGCACCTTTCTTGGTCGATGCGATACGCTCTTGCAACGCACCCATCTCTGTCGCCAGCGTTGGCTGGTAACCCACCGCAGAAGGCATTCGTCCCAATAGAGCTGACACTTCCGAGCCCGCTTGAGAGAAGCGGAAAATGTTGTCGACAAACAGCAGCGTGTCTTTACCAGTCTGATCGCGAAAGTGTTCCGCCATTGTCAGTGCCGATAGAGCAACACGCAAACGAGACCCAGGTGGTTCGTTCATTTGGCCGAACACCATGCAGGTTTGCTCGATAACCTTGCGACCGGTTTGACCGATCTCAGTCTCCTGCATCTCCAACCAAAGGTCGGTACCCTCACGAGTACGCTCGCCAACGCCGGCGAAAACAGAATAACCACCGTGAGAACTCGCGATACGAGCGATCAACTCAGTCAGAATAACGGTCTTGCCCAGACCAGCACCACCGAAGAGTCCAGCTTTACCACCGCGCACAAACGGGGTCAACAGGTCAACCACTTTGATGCCTGTTTCGAACAGTTCAGTGTTGGTCGCCAGTTCTTCGACGGCAGGAGCTGCACGGTGAATCGAGCGTGTCTCAGAAGCTTTGACTTCACCACGTCCATCAACGGGTTCGCCCAGCATATTGAACACGCGGCCAAGTGTGGCTTCGCCAACAGGAACGGCAACCGACGCACCGGTGTCAACGCAATCGGAGCCGCGTCGAAGACCTTCAGTTGAACCGAGGGCAACGCAACGCACGCGTCCGCCGCCAAGGTGTTTGGAGACTTCTCCGGTCAGCGTGCGTGTGCTTTCACCGTCGTTGATTTCAACTTTTACAGCGTTGTAGATCGCTGGCAATGAGTCATCGCTAAATTCAGCATCAAAGGTCGATCCAATCACCTGGGTGACTTGGCCAGTGTTCGTTGCAGTTGCCATTTGGGGTTCCGATTTAATCGAGATCAAAAATTGTTCTTGTCAGGGAAAGTCAGTGATTCGTTGAAGCGTGTTAGCCGTTAAGCGCTTCCACACCACCGATGACTTCCATAATTTCGCCAGTAATTTGCGACTGGCGAGCGCGGTTGTAATTTCGTGAAAGGGTACGAATCATGTCGTTGGCGTTTTCGGTCGCACTTTTCATCGCCACCATGCGAGCAATCTGCTCACTGACGGCCGCGTCCAGAAAACACTTGAACAGCTTCACTTTGAAACTGGTCGGCACAACCTCTTCGAGAATACTTTCAGCCGATGGGCGGAATTCGTATATCGATTCGCCCTTTTGAGCCTCTTCATCGACCGGCGTGTCAGCACCTTCCAGCTTACCCAGCGGCAACAGCGTTTCGGTGACGACTTGCTGTTTGGCGACGGTGATGAATTTTGTGTAAGTTACGTCCAGGCGGTCCAATCGACCTGCCGCATACTCTTGCAAGTATCGTTCGGCGATCTTCTGGACTTCGTCGTATTGTGGTTGGTCGTCGAACTGGGTGAACGTTTGGTCGGCTTCGATCTTACGAAACTTAAACCCAGAGATGCCACGTTTGCCACTGACCTCTAAACGCACGTTGGCGACTTCGTCCGCCAGTTTCTCACGTGTTTTTACACCCAAGCGAAGTGCATTACCGTTGTAGCCACCGCAGAGTCCGCGGTTTCCAGTCAGCACCAACAAGACTGCTGAATCCGTTTTATCATGAGCTTCCAGCAGCGGATGCGAAACCTCCAGACCAGCGCGAGCCAGATCCGAAACTACATCGGTGATTCGCTTCGTGTAGTCGCTGGCAGCTGTCGCGCGATCCATGGCTTTCTTGAACCGTGCAGTCGCGATCAGCTCCATCGTGCGCGTAATCTTCTTGATGTTGCGAATCGACTTGCGGCGTTTATCAAGGGCTCTGGCGTTTGCCATGAGGTAACTCGGTAGTCTTGTGAACGAATTGGGAACAGCCTGTAGCACCTGCCAAAGCGGATGCTACGAGCAAAACGAGATGGGTTTAACTGAAGGATCTGTTGAACTCTTCCAACGCGTCGACCACAGCTTTAGTAGCGTCGTTGTCAGGCTTTTTCAGGGCAGCACCGTCATCGAGACTGTTGTGCATTGTGTCCCAAGCATCCTTCTTTTTGGTTTGCATGAATTCCAAGAACTCATCCTGCCAGCGACCGACCTGATCAATTGGAACAGAATCCAGATAACCCTTGGTTCCGGCGTAGATCAACATCACCTGATCAGTCATCGTCAGCGGGCGGTACTGAGCCTGCTTCAGCAGTTCGACCATGCGGTAACCGCGATCCAAACGAGCCTGTGTGGCCGGGTCGAGGTCCGTTCCCAACTGAGCAAACGCTTCGAGTTCGCGGAACGAGGCAAGGTCAAGACGCAAGCTACCGGCGACGTTCTTCATCGCTTTCACCTGAGCCGCACCACCCACACGCGAGACGGAAATACCAACGTTCATCGCTGGACGAATACCGGCAAAGAACAAGTCGGGCTGAAGGTAGATCTGACCGTCGGTGATCGAAATCACGTTCGTCGGAATATAAGCGGAAACTTCGCC
>CAYTPS010000163.1:2644-10543 GCA_964439245.1 uncultured Pirellulaceae bacterium
CGCTTAGCATAGCCGATCGCTCTAGTAGGCGGCTGTGGCAGTAAAACACGTCACCCGGATAAGCTTCGCGTCCAGGAGGACGACGCATTAGCAGAGACAATTCACGGTACGCAACGGCTTGTTTAGAAAGGTCATCGTAAACGACCAAGCAGTGCTGGCCATCAAACATGAACTCTTCGGCCATCGCGGTGCCGGCGTAAGGAGCGATGTACTGGAGCGGAGCCGGAGTACTCGCACCAGAAACGATGACGGTTGTGTAATCCATCGCACCGCGTTCTTCGAGTTCGCGAATTACACCAGCGACAGAACTGTCCTTTTGGCCCACAGCAATGTAGAAACATTTAACCCCAGAACCCTTTTGGTTTAGGATCGCGTCGATGCCGATCGCCGTTTTACCAGTCTTGCGGTCACCAATGATCAACTGGCGCTGGCCGCGTCCGATCGGTGTCATCGCGTCGACGGCTTTGAGGCCGGTCGACATCGGCTCGCCCACAGGCTGGCGTTCGGCCACACCGGCGGCGATGACTTCGACAGGTCGAGTCTTCGATGAGTTGACGGGGCCTTTTCCATCGAGTGGATTCCCTAGCGGATCCAATACACGTCCGATGACTGCATCACCGACAGGAACCGACAGCAGTTTGCCGAGGGCTTTGACAGAGTCGCCTTCGTTAATCTTCAGGTAGTCACCCAGAATGATGACACCGACGCTTGTTTCTTCAAGGTTGAACGCGAGGCCGATGATGCCGCCTTCAAATTCGACCATCTCGCCTGCGGCGACATTGGACAAACCGTGAACGCGTGCGATACCGTCGCCAACTTCCAGCACAGTGCCGACCTCGTTGACGTCGACCTTACTTTCGAACTGCTCGATTTCCTGTTGGATTACCGATGCGATTTCGTCAGCACTAATTTTCATTTGTATCCTCGTGTTTGGCGAATTGTTTCAATCCGAAACTGGTTGTTTAACAATTCAATCAAATAATTTTCTTGATGGACGGTCTAACGTTTATCAACTTTTGGCGAAGCGATCGAGCTTTTCCCGAATTGCTTCAGCCGCTTTTTCCATGGCTCGCTGGCGAACCTGTTGCAACTGGCCCACGACACTGTTGTCGTAGACTGTATCGCCAACACGTACCACGACTCCGCCAACCACTGCCTCGTCAACAACCGAATCTAGCTTCACTTTCTTCCCCAGCTTTTGAGAAAGCTGCTTTGCAATTTCATCCTTCGCCGAGTCATCGATTTCTGCAGCAGTCGTTACGGTAGCCCGGACTTCGCCGCTCTTCTCATCGTTGAGCTTTTTGGCCGAAGCGCTGATCGCGGCGACACAATCAAAACGATCTTTTCCGACGAGAACTTTCAGGAAGTTCATCATTGGACCGCTGACTTTATTTTCGAAAATCTTCCCAACCAATTGTAGCTTCTCTTCCGAGCCGACTTGCGGCGATTGAAGCGTGCTGTTGAGACTGGGCTGATTCGAAACTGCCTCGGCAACTGCAGACAATTCCTCAAGCAACTCGTTGGTGTTCCCAGATTTCTCCCCGACCCCCAGAAGCGCTTTGGCGTAAACCGCCCCCAGTTGCTGCTGTTCAGTGGTGAAGAGATCTGGTTTTCCGTTTTCGCTCATGCTTAAGACCCCGCGAACCGTTTAACGGATTCTTCGATCAGTTTGGCGTGGTCATCCTTTTTCAAAGAGCGGCCGACAATGTTGCTGGCAAGAGACACAGCCGAATCAACCGACGCTTCCGCCAGTTCTCGTACCGCGGCGCTTTTTGCAGCCTCGACATCGGCTAGGCCTTTCTGTCGGGTTCGATTGGCCTCTTCGTTGGCTTCGGCCAGCATTCTCTCTTTTGCCGCTGCCGCATCGCTGCGTGCTTCGGCAATCAAGGCTGCCGCCTCATCATTAGCCCCTGCTATCTTCTCTTGATAGGCTTTGAGGCTTGATTCTGCTTCCTCTTTGGCTCGTGCGGCCGATTCGATGTTGTCGGCGATGCTCTTCTCTCGCGCGTTCAAGCCCTCGATGATTGGCTTCCAAGCGTACTTGCCCAGCACAAACACCAAGCCCACAAAGATCACTAGTGTCCACAGCGCCAAATCAATGGGGGCAGCCAAAGGATTGGCTTCGCCACCACCGGACGCCAACATCAGACACTTGTTCAGTGCAAATTGACTCACGACAAAATCTCCGAAACTTATCGACAAACCTGCCAAAACAAAAACCGGCAGGCCAGTGGTTTTTTCGGCAGCGGGTGCAAAAGTGACACGAGGCCAAACCCCACACACTGCGTGCCGAAAGGAAACTACTTGGCAAGAGCAACAATCAACGCGAAGAAGGCAGCACCTTCGATCAGAGCTGCCGCGATAATCATGGCAGTCTGAATTCGGTTAGCTACGTCTGGCTGGCGAGCCATGCTTTCACAAGCTGACGCGCCAATCTTACCGATGCCCAAACCAGCACCAATGATCGCTAGACCCGCACCAATAGCAGCAAAACTAGGAATAGTCATTAAAATCTCTCCGACAAACGCTTTAAAGGAAACTTATTTCACAAGGCTTCGATGATTCGAAACCACAATTCTCTTATCTTAAAACCAGTCCAACTCGCACTCAAAATCAAATTTAATGAGCATGCTGGGCTGAGCCAATAAACAACGCAGCTAGGAACGTGAACACATAGGCTTGCAAAAATGCAACAAACAGTTCCATCGCACTAAATGCGATCGTGCCCAGCACCACAATCGGTGTGACTGGATAGAACAACAACGTTCCGGCCAACACACCGATAAATCCAACGAAGATCGCCAGCACTAAGTGCCCGGCAAACATGTTGGCAAACAGACGAATCGCCAGCACCGCGTGCTTAACGAACAGTCCGAAAATCTCAATAACGAACATCAACGGCATCAGTACCATCTTCATTGCCGGCGGCAAATCCATACTGGGCACCTGAGCCTTGAGGAAACCCGCAAACCCCATCTTCTGAACGCCTGATCCGACAACGACCGCAAAAGTCGCCAACGCCAAAATACCGGTAACGGCCAACGAACCGGTCGCGGAACCGAGGTAAGGAATCGCGCCCAATAAATTGAGCGTCAGAATGAAGAAGAAAGTGGTCAGCAAAAACGGCAGGAACCGCTCGTAATCGTGCTCACCGACGGCCGGCTTGACGACCTCGTCTCTGATATAAACGACGAAGGTTTCCAGAAAGTTCCAGATCTTGCCTTTGGGGCGATCGCCCGATTTTATTTTCTTGCCCAACCAAACGAAGACCAGTGTCAGCAGGATCGCGCCAACCAACTCCAAAACCATAAACTTGCTCAACCGACCAACGAAGATTGGCGATTCGGCAGTACCGATCATCGGTGTCTCTTTGGTGAATCCCGTGATGTTTGGGATTTGGATGCCGTTGTGCTCGTGACCGTGTTCGTCTTCGAAGCTGAATCCGAGCGCCTTTGGGCAATCGAAGTAGTACGCATCTTGAACGTGCCCCATCAGGCCGTTGACGTTCAAGTACTCTTCCATGTTGACTTGTAACTGCTCAGCCATCGAAAGATCACCAGACTCGGCGTGCGATTGGTGGTCGTCATGTCCGGCACCCGCGTGGCTGTGGTCGGCGTGACTGTGATCATGATCGGAATGATCATGGTCGTGATCTGAATGCCCATGCTCGCTGGCGTCTTCTGCCGGGGTGGCTTTGTGATCGTGATCATCGTGCGCGTGAGCGTCACCGTCGTGATCCGAGGCTTCTACTTTAATTTTGTGGTCATCAACGTACAAAACGCGCTACCTCATGCAGAATCTTGCCGGCTCAACCGGCAGGCATCCAAATAAATCCCGAAAAACAAACCTGTACAATACTGTGTTACCAAAACCGCGATGAAGGGAACTTCAAGGCCCCCGTCCCGAACTTTCATCAACAACAAGGTCGCAACCAACAGCAATCCTGATCGGGCAGCAATGGTTAAATTGAGTCTCGTCATCAGCGCCTCATCCCCAGTGGGATACTCGCTGAATATCTGTCCTAGAACGGTTGTCGTGACAACCAATCCAAATATAAAAATCAAGTCTTTCGGTGTGACAGATGCAGGCAGACATTCTGCATATCGCAACCCAAAGAACAACATCAAAACTAAAGTCAGCACCAAACAAAGCGCAATAATCCGGCACATCAATCCACGAACGCCAGTCTCAAACAACAGCTTCGACATATCACCGACTCCGCCGCTTAAGAACAACTTTCAGGCGTTGTTTTGTTCGAGTTTTTTGACCAGCCTCTTCAGTTGCAAACCGGCCAATGCTAGACCGACAACCAAACCCAATATCACAAACACCAGTTTTGTTTCCAACCAACCGTCCAGGAAGTGTCCGCCGAGGGCAGGCACAACGGCAGTCAAACCGATGCTGGTAATTTGGGAAACTAGATCCAATGCTTTGGCAATGGGGGATCGGGTGTCTTGCGGAGACTTGGGCGACCGGGATTCAGTCACTGTCGGGCCTCCAAAGACAAACCAGAACAACCAACAACTCCCAAGACGCTATTCTGTGTGAACCATGCCTCAGGGGTTGCCTCATTTGGTCGATAATGTATCTCGACATATTCTCAGCGGCAATGAGCCGAAAGTAGACTTTGAGAAAATTTTCACAAAGTTTTCCCGAGCTATGGGCATTTTTAGGTTTGGTTTCGGGCTTGGCGGTACAAAGCGTTTACCGCTTCATCTCGTATTTTTTCAGTCCCAGCAGTTGGGGAAAGATGCGGTAGAGGAACATTGAATTGGAATAGGCGTACCTTTTCCATAGCCGACCTGGCTCCATCGCCAATCGGAACAACCACTCAAGTCCGCACCGCTGCATTAGTTTTGGAGCTTGTCGCAATCGGCCGGTATGAAAATCGAACGCTGCTCCAACCCCAAGCATGATCATTCCGTGTCCCCAGTCGGCTGTTAGATAGGGATGTCGTTGGAGAAAGTCATACATAAACCGCTCTTGTTTAGGTGCTCCCAGACCTACCCAAAAGAAGTGGGGGCGTAATCGCTGAAGTTCGGTGACTAACGCTTCGTCTTCCTCAGCAGTCATAGGGCGAAAAGGCGGCGTCATCGTTCCGAGAACATTGAGCCCCTCAATTCGGCTTGCAAGACAACATTTGAGCTCGCTTGCGACGCCGTCCTTACCACCGAAGTAATAGTGTCCGCGGTTGGTGTTAGCCGACGCCTTGGATATTTCCAGCATCAGGTCTGGCCCATACACCCGTGAAATTTTTTGATGGCCTAGGGTGCGGCCTACCCAAACCATCGGCATTCCATCAGGGGTGCTCAGAAAAGAGTGGTTGTAGACTCGTTTCAGATCCGAATCACTTTGCGATTCAATTACTCCATGAACTCCAGTAGCCGTCACATATGCTAGATGTTGAGGCTGATCGGCAGCTGCCACAATTTCTAAAACGGCGGTCGGCAGATCAATGATGGATACCCCGACGCCAAGAACATTTATTCTTTTCGGAGAACTTTGAAGAGGTCGTTCGGCTACGGCCATCGAGCGGGCTCAATTGGTTGGTTAGGTGGGAGCGAAATGAAGGAACCTAATGTTAGTTGGCCATCTACCGCGACGCCAGAACGCATTTTCCCAAATAGCCGATAAATTAGGCGAAATTCGCCGAAACGCTCGTGATTTTGCGATCAAAGGACTACATCTCGCGCTGGGAATTGGCTGATTCCCAATGCTGAATCACCTGCGAGCGATTGATCAAGTAAGTGAGGGTTGGGTCAAAAGGAACGCCTAGATCTGTGGCACCGTTGCATATCTCTTCCGAGGTCACCCAAATCAAATCGGTGCGGCTTTGGATCATTTCCAGCAACGCTGGTCGGTAGACCTCAACGTTGTAAAACGCGACGTGATAATGCGTCTCAACCGAAGAATGTGGTAGTGTCTCCATAAACTCCAAGTTCAGCTGAGCCATTTTGGAGGTCAAGAAGGCTTTGCGATCGACATCCAATTCCCATGCGACTTCTCGCATGATCGCCTCACGAAATGACTCGCCCTCAAGTCGGTCGGCGATCACGAAATTTAGAGAGCGAGACTCTTTGCGATAGACGGCCAGCCATCTGAGCATTTTGCCAGTGTCAAAGTTCCGCGCTAGGGCGATCCCTTTTCGGTACAGCGGAGGTTGGAATTGGTCCATCAAGTGCTCCTTTGAGCTATGGTCGTTGGTGTATCCTATGACGGTCAGGGCCCCGCCCGGTAAAACTTAACCGCACGCTTGGCTTCCAGGCAACCTTTTACAGAATCCTGTACATCTTACGTTAGGCCGGAACCAATTGGAATGATTTTCATAGAGTTGTTGCCCCAATCCAGCCCGACCGGTAGACAGATATTGCTCAAGTTGGAGTTTATCGAGTGCTTGGAGATCTCGCGAAAAACCGCACGACCGAAAAGGATATTCGGGCATGGTTGAACGCCAATGGCTTTGAGGGCAAAGCGGCCCAAGTGACCGATGTTGAGTTACATGCGGTCCGTCGACCGGGGTGGCTGCAGATTTTCAGGTTTCGCGTTACAACGGAAGCAGGTGAGCTTTTCGGTGTCGTGCGCGATGATGAGCGCCTTCGTGGGAAGGAAAAAACTCAGATTGAGCTGTTTGAAAGCGAGGATTCACAGGAGACCAAATTGGCTGAGCTTTCAGAGGACTTGATTGTTCAGGGGAATCGTTCTGGCGGTTATTTGGGGTTTATCTTTCTTCTTTGTGTTCTGCTGTTGGCCTGCACCGCCGCCGTGTTCAAAATGTTCTCCTCGGCACCGTGAGTGCCTTGTCTGACTCTGCAAAGGAAACGTGTGGTGGCAAAGAAGCTGTTGACGAAATTCTTTATCGTTTCGATCGTGATGATGCTGGGATTGGCCATGCTGAGTTTTAATTCTGGTACGCCTCCAGCACTTGGAGTCACTGAAGGCCGGTTAGTCCCCTGCCCTGAGAGTCCAAATTGCGTTTCAACGCAGACTGACTCCGAGGCACATCGGCTGGCTCCCGTTTCTTGGCCGGCAAGCCAAGGAGATGCTTTGGCGAAAATCAAAGAGGTAGTAGGTGACAATTTCGCCCGTGCAAGTCTGATCGATGAATCGTCCGACTATTTGCGTTACGAGTTCCGCAGCCTGATTTTTCGTTTCGTGGACGACGTCGAGTTTTACTTCGACCAAGACGCGCGTCTGATCCATTTTCGTTCGGCATCGCGGGTTGGCCATTCCGATCTAGGTGCTAACAAGTCCCGCATGCAGAAGATAGTCGGGGCGCTTGAACCGCAGTAGATCCGATTGTTATCGGAATCAAATTGCTGGTCGTTAGTTCTGTGCAGTAACAGAATCGCCAACAGAGATCTCACCCGCCTGAACGACGTAAGCCGTGATGCCGCCGTGACCGCGCATCGCATTGTAGCCCCCCGTTCCGAGCGCTTCTTCCATGCGACTGCACGGTGCACAGTTTCCGGTTCCATAGAGAATGGCAGAACCGATTTTGAAATTGCGCTGTTTCAAGGCTTGCAAATTGATCCCTGATACCACGATGTTACGTCGAAGCAGCGCCGGGGCGATCTCGGGGCGCGCGAGCAGCCCAGCCATCACTGCGAGGTGCTCGAACTGGATCAACGTTACCTGCCGCTTGGCTGACGGTTTGCCGGAGAAGCGGTCGCCCTCCAATCCGTAGGACGGATCGGCCTGAACCGTGGCGACTTCCAAAATCTTTGCTCGGCGATCAGGCCTCAACCCAATCCACTCTACGGTGCCCGGATGAGCGAACGTGGCCAGCAGTTCTTTCATTTCGAGGCTCATGATCTGTCCGTTGGAGCGGCTATTTCGTCAGAATGAGTTTGTCCTGCCGCGTTTTGCGCAGACGATAGATCTGACCGTTATGTTCAATCC
>CAYTPS010000164.1:0-10169 GCA_964439245.1 uncultured Pirellulaceae bacterium
CGATCATCGCGTAGTCTCCCTGTATTTCGCCATGATCCATTTTGAAGTTAGTCGGTAGATAGTCCATCACCGAGCCCGACATCGGAGTCTTTCCCTTCATCTCCTCACTGTTGATCTTCGACAGATCGTAGATGCTTGAAGCTTTGAAGTTGTGTCGCAGACCCAACGTATGCCCAACCTCATGGGAAACCAAATCCGCCAACAGAGGACCGATAAATGACTCAGGCATGCCGTCAAGCATTTGTTCTTTGTCTTCCTCGTCCTCCTCTTCGTCGTCATCTTCGTCGTCTCCATCACCGTCCTCCGCGTCACCTTCTTCGTCCTCGGCTATACGAGAACGCATGAGAGACATTGACATCCGCATCAGCGCAACGTCAAAACCGCGCCCCTCGGCGGCCATACAACCTCCATTGACTTGGCTTGTTCGATTGACCAGTCCATCACTGATCTCGTCCCCCATCATTTTGGTATTCTGAGTTCTTGCGGCGTGTCCCGCATACGGCCGAGTTGCTTGGTAGGCAAACTGCTGTTGAAGAAACCGTCGCTGTCCGGGATCAGCCAATCTTAGACGCGGATCCCAATTAGGATGCTTGGCGTACCACAACAGCGTCTGCTCCGACTTCCCTTCCATCACAATTTTCGGCATCAGATTAGAGAACTGACTTTCAAATGTCCGAATCCAACCGTCGGTAAGAATAATATCAGCATCGAGTATTTCTCCAGTTTTCGGATTTACTCGACTCGGGCCGATCGCTGTACTTTCGTTATTGTTCAACCACCGCACGAAGTTGTACCGCACGTCTTCGGGGGAAAGCTCCATGTGTTCGCCGGTTTGTTTATCTTGTTGACGAACTTGAATCGCATTAGAAATCCCGATCTTCTCAAATGCCTTGTTCCAGTTCAAAACACCCTGGCGAACCCACCGACGATAACGCACAGGTGTAGTGTGTTCGATGTAGAACACGATCGGCTTCTTCGGAGGGCTCATCTTCAAACTGTCATCACGTTTTTCCAAATGCCATCGGTTGATGTAGTTGACCTCAGTATCATCCGATTCGTATTTTCCATAATCGTCGTACGAGGTAAGAAAGTATCCAATTCGCTGATCGGCCTTACGTGGCTTAAAACCGTCGCTGCCTTTGATCTCACTGATTGAATAATGCAAGGTTTTTAAATTACCGCCCGAAGAAGGAGCTTCGTAGGCGATTTCGATATTCTTTTTGTAGGCCGCCGCTTTTTTGATCTTTAACAGGCTTGATTTCAAATTCCTCCCGTACCCAAAAAAGGTTCGTGAATTAGAAATCAACACGGAGTTCAAATTGATCACCGGTCGCCCAGCATCGATTGTCAAAATTGGCACATCTAAAAGTACACGATCGGTAAACAGACGAGAGACAGATGACTTCGACTCTTCATCGGAGCCTTTGATTCTCAAGTTCTCAGACATCAAGGCAAGTCGCTTACCGTACTTCCGCCAGTAAACATAAAAATCGTCAGCTTGCAGACCGGCCCGTGTCTCGCCCCCGGAAACAGTCGTAGCGATAAACTGACGTGCTGTCGAAGATGCATAGTTCTTTGGAAGCCGAGCGAGGATCACGCCGGTATCGTCGTTCTTCCAAAGCTTGTAGAAAGATGCGTCACCTTCTTCGGATTCGATCTCCTCATAGTCCTTCACCACCTTCTTCAAAGGCGGATATTCTGGCTTATCCTCTTCGTCGTCTGTTGACTCTGAACTCTTGGACTTTCCACCCTCGTCGTCTGCCCTCAGTACAGATGACCAACCGAAAGTAATACTCGACGCCATCAACAAACAGACCAATGCTCGGACTGAAAATACACTTGATGCAAAACGAAGTTTAAAACTCATCCATTCGCTCCTGAATACGATTACTTAATCGCTGAGAAATTGGGCTGCCGACCAACAGAAACGGCGACGGCGGCGCGGTGATTGTCTCAACCCCATAAATTCTAACCGACCGACCGAAATCTCTACGTAACCGTCAAAGCCAGTCCGGCCAATTATCGAGGTCCCACGCGGAAAATGCCCTTATAACCCTTAATTTAATCAGGAAACCACCTGAATTCAAATACACCTGCGACGCGCACGCCAAACAGTGGGTGGGCCTGCCATTGGACATTCCGGCTTTTTGTTCATTCTCCAACGCTGCAATCTATGTTGGGCTTAGGAATGATTGCCTCAAGACGCACAGTTTTCTCACGCTTCAAAAATTTCGTGAACATTAGAGCGAATCATGTCGGACAGTTTTTGTGTCGGCAAGTCGTTAGCGTCGAGGCCAAACGGCATCTCGATCTCTTCGGCGATAATTTCCAAAGAGACCAGAACGTAAAAGACAAATACCGAAATTGGAATCGCCCAAAACTCAAAATAGGCGACAAAGCCGATCGGCAAGGTGACCATGTAGAAGAAAATAAACTTCTTCAAAAAGATACTGTAGGAAAACGGAATCGGCGTGTTCTTGATCCGCTCACAGGCGCCCATGATATCAAAGAACGATTTCAACTCTTTGTCGATGACGATCAACTCGTCACCTGTAAGCTGATTGGATTCATAGAGTGATTTGGTTTTGCGATACATTGACTGGATCATCAAGTTGGGAATGTGCTCTCGCTCGGCAAACCGTTCTTTGTAACCTTCGGCGTCCGCAATTTCGTCCAGTTTGATCCCGCCGCGCAAATGCTCTTTCAAAGCGGTTGGAAATTCCCCAATCATAGTTTTAAAAAACTGTCGTTCCGCAGAGCAGTCGCTGGGTAGAAAAGTATTACTCTTGACAGCCAGATTACGTGTATTATTGACCAACGCGCCCCAAAGTTTTCTCCCTTCCCACCAGCGGTCGTATGCGGTGTTGGTTCGAAACACAACCAGCAGCGACAGCACAAACCCGAGAATGGAGTGCATGATGGTGGTGTCTTTAAGCGCTTTCTCAACTGATTCCCCACCACTCATCCGCAGTTCCCGAAGGAAGTGGATCTCGATCGCGGCCACGATCGCCGTGTAGATTGCAACAATAACCATCTCCCACAACAGAATCCGAAACGTATCGGTCTTGTGAAATTGGAGAATGTGTCTGAACCAGACCTTGTTGTCGTATTCGATCATGAAGTGTATTCAAGCAGAGATATTCAAGCAAAATGTGCTGTGAGCGTCCTCCGCAACACAATCAACATCGGCTAACTCTTGGCTATGCATCTAAGTTATGTGCGGGCCATTACTCTTCCTCATTCTTCGAACGATTCTTCTCTAGCTCTTCCTCGATCGCTTCGCTAACGCTTTTGATTCCTAGCCGCCGCACTCGATCATCCATATCCTTACCAGCCTTGAAATTAACAAAATAGCGTTCAGGAATCGCCATCAGCTCGCCAGTCTGCGGGTTGCGGGTGTTGCGGGCATTTCGTTTCCGGACTTCAAAAACGCCAAAATTACGAAACTCGATACGGCGCTCGGTGACCAGTGAGTGAATGATCGTCTCAAAAGTAAGTTCAACGACCGCACGGGTCTTAACCTTCGAAACGCCAGTTTCTTCGGCGATAATGTTGATCATTTCTTGTTTGTTCATGAGA
This sequence comes from uncultured Pirellulaceae bacterium, assembly GCA_964439245.1. Classification (GTDB taxonomy): domain Bacteria; phylum Planctomycetota; class Planctomycetia; order Pirellulales; family Pirellulaceae; genus Mariniblastus. The sequence goes on from CAYTPS010000164.1 coordinate 3,580, forward strand.
AATTCCTTGGGCGGGAGGGGATCTGGAAAAGAGTGGGGAAGTAGAGGAAGGGAGAAGAGATAGACGGCGATGGAGCAAGTGACAAACCGGTTCGCGTGCCGCACATAACATCACTAGGGTAGTTGAAAGGATTGATCAAAGTAGCTCTGAAATGGGCCGTGGATTAGACACCAGAAAAAAGGAGAGTGTGTTACGGTAGAAAGTCGGCGACGTTCGATGTTTTTGCTAAATCCTTACTGCTTTTCTTTGGCGTTCAATATCATCTAACTGGACCAACTTACCTTGTCCGCTTCCGGGACACTGCTCGCAAGTACGCTCCCAATCCTCAGGGGTCTTGAGATTGCTGCCCCAGAAAGGCCAAGTCTTGCACTGTCTTGGTCGAGCATCGTAGAGTTCGCATTTTCTTGTTTCTTCATGAAGGAACACGCAATCGTAGCTACCGGGGAGTTCCTTTAAACTTTTACGAATTCCGATCTTCCGGACGTAAAGTTTCTCAAACTCGTCAACGGAATGATTCAGTGCTTCTGCCATAGTGGCGATTTCCGCCTTATTGACCCAGACGTAACCGGGACTACCTGTGCAGCAATCACCGCACCCAGAGCATGAAAACCTAAGCCCATCTTTGTACCAAGGTTCTTGTTCACTCATGGATCACTCTTAACCACTTAAACTCGGCTGATTCCGTCACCTTCAATGTACGGCAGAAAGGAAATTTCGTCTACGGAAGTCGCAATGACCGAAGAAAAAATGCGTAAACGTGAATAAAACATGAACGCGAAACTTCGTCTTCACATTAGCGCCGAAGCGTTCCATCATCCGCCAATCTGATACATGGCCCGTTCAGGTCGAATGAATTCCTCCGAATCGATTCCGTGTCCGGCTTTCTTTTGAGATACCGATTCAATTATCGCATTGCGAATCTCTTCATCTTTGCCGCCGAAACGAAGTAACTTTAATAGGTTCCACTCTTGGGTACTGAATAAACAATTTCGCAACTTCCCTTCGGCCGTAATCCGCACTCGGTCACATGCCGAACAAAAAGGCGCCGATACCGGATCAATAAAGCCAACTCGACCTTGGCCATCCTCGTAAACAAAATCAACGGCAGGCTGGCTGGCAAGTTTCCGATCTGCTTCGATCAGTGGTCCGATTTCACGCTCGATCATCTGTCGAATCGAACTGCCCGTCATGACCGATCGAGAATCCCACTGCTGGTCACCATCGAGCGGCATGAACTCGATGAAACGCAATTCAAGTCCGCGTTGTCGAGCAAACTTCGCCAAGGGAACAATGTCTGATTCGGTTAGCCCCTTTATCGCGACAGCATTGATTCGAATGTTGTCAAAACCCGCTTCCTGAGCAGCCTCTATACCGGCAATAACTTTCTCAAGTCCGTTTCGGCGGGTGATCTGTTGAAACTTGTCGGCATCAAGCGTGTCGAGGCTAACGTTCAACCGATCCAAGCCGGACTTCCGCAAATCTGCAGCCTGATCAACCAACAGCAAACCGTTGGTTGTCGCAGCGATCTCCTTAATACCAGCAACGCTTTTAAGCATTCCAACAAGATCACTTAGGCCCCGGCGCGCCAAAGGCTCTCCGCCAGTCAATCGAATTCGCTCTATCCCCAGCGATGCAAAAACGCCGGTCAGGCGAACGATCTCTTCAAAAGTCAACACTTCCTTACGAGGCAGAAAATTGACCACCTCAGGCATGCAATAAAAGCAACGAATGTTACAGCGATCGGTAACGCTAATACGCAGGTTCTTGTGGATTCGACCATACGAGTCGATCAGCGGACCATGACTCATGCCGAATCTCCCTGCGGTTCAGTCACTGAACCTTCGTGTATCCACTCCTGCCCGCCGTCAACGCCATGCTCCTTCTTCCAGATCGGCACTTCTTGCTTTAACCGTTCCATTAACCACTCGGCAGCCTCGAAAGCGTCTTTGCGATGGGGCGTGCTAACGGCAACAGCCACACTCGCCTCTTCAATGGCAACCTCGCCAATACGATGAACAACACCTAATTTCTCGATCGGCCACTTGTGATGCGCTTGATCACGCAGCTCTTTCAGTTTCGCAATCGCCATCTCTTGATAGCACTCATACGACAGAAATGTTGTTTCACGCTGACCGGTAAATTGTCGCGTCGTACCAACGAACAAGACTGACGCGCCCGACTTTGGCGACGAAATGCTCTGCAAAAGCTCTTGCGTGTCAATCTGTTCTGTAACGATGGAAATCATTGCTTCTATTAAATCTGTTTCAAAAAAACACACTCTCTCTGCGTGAGCAGACGATGACTCAACCGCCGCTAACCGGCGGAATCATTGCAACCTCGCTAAATTCAGGGATTGCGTCATCGTCAGCAGCATACTGCTGATCAATTGCAAATGCGGATCGACCGACCAGTGCCTCGAGCTCGGGGAAACATTCCACCAAAGCTGCCTTCAAATCACTAACTCGCGCGGCTTCAGCAAGTTCCAAATCTACATGCCCTTCACCCACGGCCTCTTTAGCAGCGGCAAACACTTTCAATCGAACTTTCATGATATCGTCAAATCTCCACTTTTGCGATTGAACAAATCGTCCAATTGCGGCATCAATCCATAAGCGTACGCCAAGATCTTCACAGGATGAATGGTCGACTTCGCCGTTCCTTGCTCCATTTGAATTTTACAACTGCTACATTCGGTCGAACCAGCGACAATCGCCGGGGCACGCATTGCTTGGATCAACTGAACGCCCATCCTCAGAGATCTGAGATAATTCTTCCGTTTGATTCCGTAAGTGCCCGCCATTCCACTGCAGCCCTTTCGAATGGTCTCTACCTGCATCCCCGGTATCAGCTCAAGAATTTTCACCCCGGGGATCTGTTCGTCTGCAGCCACGCCCTGGCATCGTTCATAATTAAGAGCGCGTTGGTGACAGGGCAAGTGGTACCCAATCGTTTCATTGACCGGTCGGAAGTCCAGTTGCAACTCGCCAGCCTGATGGAGTGAATAAAGAAAATTACTGGCATCGGTCGTGTTCACCGCAACCAAATTGGCATCCTCTTCATCCAGCAAATTCAGATATTCATGCTTGATCGCAAGCGCCGCCGACGGCTCCGTTGTCACAACTTGGTATCCCTGCCGAACGAGATCCGCGAGCATTTCGACGTTTCGAGCAGCGACTTTCTTGGCACGTTCGATCGAGCCCTCAGACACCAACGACATCCCAGATATGCCCTGACCAGGCGGAACCAACACCTCAACGTTGTTGTGTTTCAACACATGGCAAAAAGCCATCCCTAACTCGACGTCGTTCCAGTTAACAAAAGAATCGACAAAAAAAACCACTTTGCGAGTCGCCTGTTTTGATGCAATGTGAAGCTTCTGCCGCTGAGCCCATTTTAGAAAAGTGCCTGTCCTAAAAGTTGGCAATTTCCGCCCTTGTGCGATTCCCAAAATACGATCCATCGCCCACCGGGAAAAACGATTTCGCAGAATTTGATTGGTCAGCCACGGCATACGCCCTCCAAAACGGTAGAGCAAATCGACCCGTGTCAAAATCCAATCGGACAGCTTCATTCCGTTAACGGCAAAGTACTGAGCCTTGGCTTCGACCATCAATTTTGGAATGTCAACCTTCGCAGGACATTCAAAACGGCATTGATGGCAGTTCACACACAAGTCCGCAACGCCTTTGAACTCATCATTGGCCAACATGTCAACTGAGAGCTTTCCCGTAACGACACCGCGTAACAAGTTCGCTTTAGCGCGAGGAGACGCCTCCTCAAGCGGCGACAATCGAAAAACGGGACACATACGCTCAGACTTAACAGTCGTTCGACAACGACCGCATCCATTGCAACTTTGCGCCGCAAACGCCAACTCGGGGATCGTCCAATTCAGCTCCGGCGACAAAACCGGCAGCGCTGTAACGGTCCCGGACACGGCTCCCTTTTCCAAAGTCGACGCACCGGAGACAGTCAGTTCTCGTTGAGCCTTTGCTTTGGCCTGCCGCGCTTGGCGACGCGCTTTAAACTTAGAAACCTTCTTTGGATTTGGCTTACCCGCACCAGAAGTAATCGTTGGCAGGGCATTAGCATCAACTTCTGCGTCATCTTCGACTGTTTTCTTTTCTTCGTCTCCTACCGCGGGAGGAACAAGAACCACGTTCACGCTTCGTAGGTTGTCGGTCAATCCCATGTGAGGACCACCGACAATTTTCCCGTTGTTGAAAATGTTCTGAGGGTCGAAAACGTTCTTGATCTCTGAAAAAACGCTGTGCAATTTACCAAACTGACGTCTCAGAAACCATGTTCGACTCATGCCGTCACCTTCACTGGCTGAAATCGTCCCGTCAAACTCCAGAACCTTTTCGTACAGGTCGGTGGCAACACGATGCATTTTAGCAATGTGCTCGCGATTCCCGATCGTTACGAAAGGCCGCACATGGACGGTCCCTTGGGGCGTGTGGGAAAAGATCGACGCAGTGACCTCATTGTGATTAAGCACAGAGTGAACTTCTTTAAGGAACTCAGGCAAACGTTTTGGATCGATTCCAATATCCTCGACGAACGGAACCGCTCGTCGATTTCCCTGCATGCGATACAACGTAGGAACAGCGCGACGAGCCATTCGCCAGAAGAAGTCTCTTTGCTGCTGCTGGGTCGCACTACGATGATCGAACGCCCACTTCTTGCGGCGAACGACACGCTGCACCAAAGCGTCGATTTTCTTCCGCAGTTCCCCATCATCATTGGCTTCAAATTCGACCAGCAACATCGCTTCAGCGTCGTCTGGAATCACTTGCTCATATCGAGAGTCGTTTTCGCGGGCCAGCCTCAGCAATCGCCGATCCATCAGATCACAAGCGACAACTCCGGCGTTTGCAATATCGACCGCGGCAACGGCAGCCGATTCCAAACGATGAAAGAAAAACAGCACCGCACCACGGTGCCGTGGAATGGGGATTGTTCGCAGCGTCACTTCTGTGATCACGCCCAACGTTCCCTCGCTGCCGACTAACAACCGCGTCAGATCCACTTCGTCGCCATCAACGATATCGTAAACATGATAGCCAGCTTGGTTAATCTTGACTTTGGGTTGACTCTCGGCGATCAAATCAGCATTTCGATCAATGATGGTCTTGATACGGCCTTCGTACTGGGTGGACTCAAAGCTCTTCTGAATATTCTGCAAATCAGGGTTCACCTGTTGAACGAGCTTGGAATCAAACTGAACGACTTCGCCACTGGCAAGCACCATTTCGATGCTCACAACGTGTTCCCGCGGAGTGCCTGTTTTTAACCAGCGGCTGCCGCAACGATTGAGAGACAACAATCCGCCAATCGTGGAAATGTTTCGGGTGGAAGGATCGGGGCCAAACATTTTCCCGTGCGAAGCGAGATGATGATTGAGATCGCCAAGAATCAATCCGGGTTGGACGCGCACTGTATCGCGGTCCACTGCCAGAATCTGCCTCATCGAATAAGAAAAATCCAGAATCAGGCCATTGCCAATCGAAGCCCCCAAAACGTTCGAACCAGCTCCGCGCGGAATAATGGTCAGATCGTTTTCTCTAGCGTAATTGACACATGCGACAACGTCAGCGGTCCCCGCCGGCCGAACAACTCCGATTGGCTCAACCTCGTACAGGCTCGCGTCGCTAGAGTAAAGTTGCAAGAACGTGTCATCACAGCGAACCTGCCCTTCAAGCAGTCCGGCGAGGTCATCCTGAATTCTTGCCAGATCGGGATCCATGGTTTTACGTGTTCGCTTGTCAGTTTTCAGTTTTCGGCGCGGGGCCGTTAGCATTGTCGCCGAGCGCCGTCGCAAACGCAGTTGCGAACAAATTGCAGTGGGAAATTGAAATTAGAATCTCTTCGATTCCACGATCAGCACAGACATTGACGGCTTTCCCGTTCAATTTCACAAACGGCTTGCCACCCATCTCGTTAATCACTTCGATGTCAGTCCATTTGATCCCCTTGGACCATCCGGTTCCAATTGCCTTGAGAATCGCTTCCTTGGCGGCCCAGCGACCGGCATAGTGCTGAACGGCCGCCTTGCGAGGTCCGCAATAAGTGATCTCGTCTTGAGTAAAAACTTTCTCAATGAAAGTGTCATCATGTTTCTCTATCATGTCGCCGATGCGAGCGACTTCGACGATGTCGGTTCCAATTCCGATCACGTTATTCATTTGCAAATGCCTTTGAGTGGACGACCGCTATTTTAGCCCACATGCCTGCTGAGCACGCAGTAAAACTTCGGACGCCTTTTTACGGGCCTCAGCAGCTCCGTCACCAAGAATCTCTTTAAGTCGATCCGGTTTGGCCTCCAGTTCCAATCGTCGGTCACGTGCCGGTGCAAAATATTCCTCCGCCGCCGCGGCGATCTTCTTCTTGATATCACCGTATCCAAATCCTCCTGCCCGATAGAGATCAGCCATCGAATCAATCTCTTCCTGGGAACCGAACAGCGAGAATAATTGAAAGAGATGATCAGTTTCGGGATCCTTGGATTCGTGCATCTCACGCGAGTCAGTCGATATCCGCATGACTTTCTTCTTCATCGATTTCACGGGCTCGAAGATCTCAATAAA
>CAYTPS010000164.1:10179-10516 GCA_964439245.1 uncultured Pirellulaceae bacterium
CGTAACTCTTGGACATCTTGTCGCCGTCGGTGCCGGGGACCTTGGCTGACGCATCGAGCGTTTTCGCTTTGGGGATGACGAACACTTCGCCGTACTGATGATTGAACGCCTTGGCGATATCGCGGCAGACTTCGATGTGCTGTTTTTGATCCTCGCCAACAGGAACCACATCCGAATCATAGGCCAGAATATCGGCGGCCTGCAAAACCGGATACGCGAACAACCCCGACACAACGGGTAGACCTTTAGCGATTTTGTCTTTGTAGGAAACACAGCGTTCCAAAAGCCCCATCGGCGTCCCGGCCAACAACAACCAGTTGAGTTCTGATATCTCCGG
>CAYTPS010000165.1:0-5709 GCA_964439245.1 uncultured Pirellulaceae bacterium
GCAAAGAGAAACGCATCGACGTAGCCAGGAATTCCCGCCGATGCCGAGGTTTTGAGCAGGCCAGGAGCTACCGCATTGAATCGAACGCTTGAGAATTTACTAAAGCTTTTGGCCAGAAACGCAAGCGAGCTATCAAGCGCGGCCTTCACTGGAGCCATGAATCCGTAGTTCTCACTGGCCATCGTGGTCGTAGAGATAGAAATGGTGATGACCGATGCGTCGTCGGCAAAAGCACTTTTGAAAGCGTTGCAAAGCGCGATCAATGAATAGCAAGAAATGTCAAACGTCCGAAGCAACTGTTGTTTGCCCGTTTCATGAAAGGGCTTAATGCCGCTTTCGTCGTATGCCGCGAAAGCGATGGAGTGGACAAGGCCATCAATGACTGGATGTTTGGCGGATATGGCTTCGGCGACAGATTCAATTTGGTCCTCAAATTCCACATCGCAGACGTAAACTTCTCGGTCCGCCATTAGCCTTTTGACCGTCTCCAGTCGCTCCGGTGATCGAACGACATATACGACATTAGCGCCAGCTTCCTCAAGCGTCTTGCCGATGTGCCACGCGACACTCTTTTTGTTGGCGACGCCGAACACGACGATTATCTTGCCTGCGAGTTTCAGAAAATCCATGATCAGTCTCTGTTTTGTTTTATCCTGCGGTTGCACGCCGGGTTAGGCTTGAGGGTTGGCGATGCTACAGGTGAACCCAAGCCGCGCGGCAACTTTGCCATCGCACCTTGCGATACCCGTCAGGTAATAGGCGTTGGAAACGACTTCGTCCAATTTTACAGTCATCTCAATCGTATCACCGGGTTTGATGATCTTCTTGAACTTCACGTCGCTCATCCGAGTCAATACGGGAACCCCGTCGGTTCCCGAGGTAAGCTGCGACAACAGTACGGCCCCGGCCTGAACGGTGCTTTCACAAAGAATTACCCCGGGCACAATTGGCTGCTCCGGATAGTGCCCTTGAAAAAAGTACTCGTCACCCGAAAAAGACTTTCGGCAGACAATCTCATTTTCCGATTGAGAGACAATTTCATCCACCAACAGCATTGGCGGTCGATGTGGAATCGCGGCGTGAATTGTTTCAAGCGATGGATGGGGCATTTGATCCGTTCAAAAATAGTTGATGCTAGGTCGTGACTGTGGGCGCCGACGACAGCTGGTTGATCACATCGTTAGCGACGATCACTCCGTAGTTGATTGTTCCCAACCAGCCCGACATGATGATTCCGCAACTGCCCGCGTGATACAGTCCGCCGATCTGCTCTGGCAACGCGCGACTGACGCCCAAGCCTTCGAATTTGGTGCCGAAGCTTGAGCCGTTGACGTGTTTTGTGTAGTGCTCGAACGTTACTGGCGTGGCTGCCTCAGCATGAACGATGCGTTCGCGGCAGTTGGGCACATATTTCTCTAAAGCGTCTAGGGTCGTTTCAACAAGATCCTTCTTGCTGGCTTCGTATTCTTCTTTGGAAAGTTCTGTCCAGTCTGAGTAGTTTGCGTTTGTACTGGAAACGATCAGTGTGCGTCCCTTCCCCTCCGGCCTTGTGTCGGGATAGTAAAAAGAGAACGTGCGACTGGTAATATCGCGACTGAGTAGGAGGTCGGTTTGGAATCGATCGGCCGTGCTGCAGAACAGCAAATCGCCAGTCTCGCGCGGGACGGTGTCGCTGTCCTTCATCGCCATGTAAACTTGCGTGCTGGAGTTGTTCAACCGCACAGCTTTCGCGTCGTCGACAAATGACGAGTCAAACTTCTCTTCGCCGACTAAATTGAAGATCGTCGAGCGCAAATTTGAGTTGCTGACGATCGCTTTTGTTTCGATGGTGCGACCGTTGACTTCAACGGATTTTACTTTTCCGTCGGCGACGTTGATCTTCTCCACATCGCAATTGATTCGCACGTCGACACCATTGTGCTTCATCTCCTTCTCCATGGATTTTACAAGCTTGTCGGTGCCGCCTTGGAAGACAAATACTCCCTTGGACATGAAGTTGGAGAATACGATTCCGTAGGTGATCGCCGGATCTTCTAAGGTTGAACCATTGGCGTAAGTGATCGGCTCCATCAACAAGCGGACCACGTCCTCACGTCCTGGGAAGAATTCGTCAAATAGCTGCCGGGTAGTTTTCTCATGACCGTCAAAGAATTTCATGCCGCGTGCGGTATCGAAAAATTGGTCTACCTTTTCCTTTTCGATTCCAAAATCTGTGGTCAGCAGATTGGTGAAATCGTTTCGGTCGAAGGTCGTGGTCAGTGAGAACATCGGGTTGTCGAACCGGACGCCTTCCAACTGGACGATGGAATCGGCAATCTCCTTGGTCCAGTATCGCCGGCAGCTTTTGACCATGCCGTAGGGGAATCCGTGAAGGGAGATATCAAAAATGTGGCCGCCGGGCCGTTTGAACCAAGTTGCCAGACCACCCAATTTATAATGCTGCTCAAGTAGGAGCACCTTCATTCCATCGCGCGCCAAAATATTGGCGGCTGTCATTCCACCGAGTCCACTGCCGATCACGACCACGTCGTAACTGTCGGCGGCACCTTTGAGAAAGTCTTTTGGCATGCTGAGGAATCGCTAGTCTGTGTTTGGTTCTTGGGGCGAGCTAGAAGTAGAGTCGGGGAGAAGCTGTTTGCTACCGAGTCTGCGTCATACGATAGAAGAATTGACCGTTTTTCTCAACCAGCCACCACGGACTGTGTCGTACTAACGCCTAATATTTGGGAATTAGCTGCTTAATCAGCGATTCCAAATATTGTCGCCGAAACCGCGCTGCGGTGGGGTGCCAGAAGCGGGACTAATCCCATTAACAACGGTCAATCAAGTTTTCGTCACATCAATCATCAGCAAGAAAATGATCAGTGCTACGGCGATGACAGCCGTTGAGTATGCCACGATCATTACCAATGTCCATGTGGCAAAAGGTCGAGATCCGTCACTGCAAATACGTGCAAAATACTTTCGGTAGTGCCACGGTGCTCCCGCGGACGCGATAGCGCCTAAGGCCACCATCATTACACCAATTCCTGTCGCAGACTTGGAGAAGCGCTCCTCGACTTCAATGCCCAGCGTGGAGAGGATTAGAGCAAATCTGGCTAGGACAAAGCCAAACGCCATGAGGGCCAAGCTGGTTCTTACCCAGGCGAGGAGCGTGCGTTCGGCAGCCATCTGCACGCGCGGATCACGTTCGGAAACCCCTGGACGGACATTTGGCGGTTCGACAGACTGTGGTTTCTCGTTGGCCGCCATCTTTGTTTCCACTCTTAAGGACGCAGACAATGCAAATTGGCCATCGAAATCCCGCTCATCATGGCACCGATAATTCCTACATATCCTTGATCCGTCCCACAAAGAAACAGGTTGTCGACGTGCGTTGTGCCGTCGAGTTTTTTCTCTGGGGCTCCGTAGACCGCTCCGTTGTCGTGCCAGGTAAAGCGGCGGATTGTCTTGGGCGTAAACAGATCTGTGTCAATCACGTAGGGGCGGAAGTCAGGTGTGAAACGGACGCTGGATTCCACACTCTTGTCATACCATTTGAGTTTGGCTCGCGCGTAGTCTTCGTCTGACATCTCGTTCCACCGACTGTAGTCTGCGATGGTGGTGATACGAACGATGCCATCTGCCAGTTTGCCTTCATCGTCGGCGTAAAGATAGTTGTTAGGTGAGCATATCACGCCGGTTCGTGTGTCGCAGAAATCATCCGTCGGCGGATGCCAGTTGAATTTTTCGGAATCGTTATAGAACACAATTGTGTCGTCATTTCCGATCGTCGAAGGCTCGCGGTCCAGCACAGAAATTGATTCGATGAAAGTCATTTCACCTGCTTTGGATAAATCGGGTGCGCTCACATCAGAGCACAATCGCATGGTTTCCAGCGAACCGGCCGAAGATAGAATCCGCTTGCCCTCTATTATTTCCCCATTGTCAAGTTCGATCGCCGTCGCGTGTCCGTTATCTACGATGACTTTGCTGACACCATGACGCAGTTTGAGTTCGCCGCCGAGACTCCGGTAACGTTTGACCAGATTCTTCAGAATCAATCTGACGCCTTTGTAGGGACGGGCGAAGCCTTCGAAGAAGATGCTGCGGAACATGATGCAAAATTGCCCCCACGCCATGTCGTGGCTGTCGGCATTTCCATACCACATCAACGGACACAAAATCATCTCGATCAAAAGCGGTTCGGTGATCGTCTCGTCTAGAACCTTGCGTCCCGAAAGTTCGAATGCCTCCTGATCCAAGTCGTCGTAATCAACAATTTTTTCAATCAAGGCTTCAAAGTTGTCGACATGATTGGGGAAAGCACGGGCTACTTCGCTGCGTAAAAGGTCGATGTCGTTGTCGAAACGTAACTCAGCCGACGGAAAGACGACTCGGGAACCGCGCTGAGGTGAGAGGGAAAAGTCTTCCCACTTAAAACGAAGCTGGCGGAGGATTCGGGCCAAAGGCCCTTTCTTGGCACCCTTCTCCGTGAAATTGGTAACTGCGTGAAGACCTACATCGTAGTCGCGTCCGTTCATGCGGTAGAACGAATTAAGTCCGCCAATCGTGTAGTGCCGCTCTAGAATACAAACTTTTTGATCGTAGTGGGCGAGTCTGATGCCAGCGGCCAAGCCTGACATTCCAGCACCGATGATGATCGTGTCGTACATGCGCTAGAATGTAGGAAGGTTAGCGGGTTGCCGATCTCGCAAGAGATTGGAGCATTTTCGCGCTAGGCATCCAAAATCTTGTGATCCGCATCGGCGGGATTTATTACTTCAGCTTCGGGAGCCAGCCCAATCTAGGCAACGGCGACCATTTTGGGTGTCAGATAGGTGACCGTCGATGTCATCGATTCAAGCTGCACATAATCTTCTTCTGGAACTTGTACTCGGTATCGCTTACGTAGCTCCATGACGATGTCAAGAAAGTCCATGCTGTCCAGTTCCATCTGATCACGAAAGGACTGATCGTCGTTCAGGTTCGACAAATCTTCATCGGGAGCGATGTCGGCGAGAATGTCGATGATTGCGGTTCTGATTTCTGCAGGGACCATTTTAAACTCCGTGTCTCTTTCTTTTGCGCTCAACCGTTGGAGTCTTCTCGGACTACTACGGGACCAACCGGGTCAGTAAGTGAGCTGTCGCGTTATTTTGGGTTTTTCTGAACGTGAAATAGGCGAATTTCGAACCACTTTTATACAGGGAATCCGTCGTTGGGGAAACTCTACATTCGCTTAATAACGACCGCAGAATTTATGCCTAGCATCCCAAACGAATTATTGAAGACGTAGTCGACTCGATCCAATTCCCGAGCTTCGTTGATTACCAGACCGTCTATTGCACACTGCGGATCCAGATCGTCCACGTTAATGGATGGATGGACTGTGTTATCGTCGAAAGCCGCCAAATTTCCGGCTAATTCTAGGGCACCTGCCGCTCCCATCGTATGCCCAATGAAGCTTTTGGTGTTATTTATGTGCGTACCGCTTCGCATTCCAGCACGTCTCCCATACCCGTTCCGGTAGCGTGAGTACTCACAATGTCGATGTCCTCGGCGTTGATGCATGCACGGTCCAGAGCCATCCGGATGCACTCGGCCTGTCGCGTGGGGTTAGGCAGCACAAAATCTGTGGCATCGGTGTTAAGCGCGTAACCGACAATCTCCCCGATGATGTTCGCCGACCGTGCTTTGGCGTCTGAGAGGCGTTCGAGCGTGTACAGG
>CAYTPS010000165.1:5719-10472 GCA_964439245.1 uncultured Pirellulaceae bacterium
CCACGATTCCATTTCGATTGACGTCAAATGGACGAGACGCCTTTGTCGGGTCTTCGTGAGAGGCCAAGGCTCCTTGACTGTTGAAGCCTGCGAAAATTCCGAAAGTATGAATGCTTTCGGAGACACCACCGGCAATCGCAATGTCGCATTCTTTCAAGCGAAGCATCTGCAGGCCTTGAATCAGCCCCGCATTACCCGCCGCACAAGCAGCACCGATGGTGTAATGCGGACCGGTGATGCTCATGTTCAGCGCGATTTCGCCGGCTGGATTGTTGGCGACGGTGCGTGGGTTGTGGTGATGGGTCCAAACGCTGGTGTCGTACTCGAATTTGCTGATCTCATAGATCTCGCTTTCGGTTTCGACGTTGCCGTGTTCGGTGATACCTACGTAGATCCCCACTCGACTGGTGTCGATGTTGTCCCAATCCAATCCTGAATTGGCGACGGCTTCTCTGGCGCAATAGATCCCAACGCTACCGGCGCGTGTTCCTCGGCGAGCGTCTCGACGCGATTGATGCCGTTTGACGTCGAAGTCACAAATCCCGGCTACGGTTTTTCCAAAGTAGCGAATCTCGTAGTCTTGAATTCCGCTGCGGGCGTTGAGCAAACTGTCGCGGAATTCCGAAAGACTGTTTCCGTTAGGAGAGGTCAGGCCAAGCCCCGTGATGACGATCCGTTGGTCTTCGGGTAAATCTTCTGGTTTGGGAAACTGGGGCATGTAAGTCCTGCAAGGATGCCGTTTGTGGGCCTGATGGTTGCTTCTTAAAACGTGTACGTCACTGATCTAGAAACTACCGATTAAACGGCCGTTTTGCAACCGGCACCAATACGAACTTTGAGCGACGCAGATGCCTTTAAACTGATGCCAGCGCGTAAAGCGACTCTTTGAGCCTGAGCATTCCCTCCGCATTTCCTACTCGCGGGGAGTAACCAAAATCACGCTTGGCGCGTGATATGTCGAAGTAATGGTTTTTGGCCAGTTGAGCCGCAAGAAAACGCGTCATCCGGGGCTCGGAGTCTTTGTTCATCAATTCGTGTATGCTCTCAAGGGCGTAGCCCAATCGATAAGCCCATCGAAAGGAAATCGACTGTCTGACTCTCGGCACTCCGGCAAGTTGTAGGATCTCGTTGATCCATTGCCAACAATTGACGGGGTCGTCTTGGGAAATGAAATAGGCTTGGCCGCACAGCGGTGAGTTCTCTACCAACGCCTCGGCCGCCTGAATATGGGCTTCTGCGGCATTTTCAACATAAATTGTGTCAATTAAGTTTGCTCCGTCGCCTACACGTCGTAACTGCTTCTTTTTTGCTCGATCGATCAAACGGGGAATCAGATGGCGGTCACCGGGCCCCCAGATCAGATGCGGTCGCAATGCGCAGGTCAACAGGTCAAAGTTGTCATTCGCGTTTAAGACATTCTGTTCGGCCAATGCTTTTGAATGAGGATAGTGACACAACCACCGTTTGGGGTAAGGTGCGGACTCATCAATATTGGTCTGATGTTGGCCGTTGAACGTCACAGAGGGACTGCTGGTGTAAATCAAACGCCGAACATTCGTCTGGATACAGGCGTCCACAACGTTACGTGTTCCCATCGTGTTGGTTGTATAGTAGCGCTTCCACGGGCCCCAAATTCCAGAAATGGCCGCCGTGTGAAAAACAACATCTTGCCCTGTGCAGGCCGCCAGCACGCTGTCGAAGTCGCGCACATCGCCATGCGCCATCTCAACGTTGAGGCTCGCAAGTCCTTCGTCTCGGCGACGAGTCATTGCGGTGACTTCATAGTTTTGTTTGAGCAAATGCCGAACTAGGTAAGACCCCAAAAATCCGTTTGCTCCGGTCACCAACGCTTTCACAAATCTACCTTAAACGACGCTAGAAATACGATTCAAAATCCGGTCACCTTATCCCTCGCAACCGCTACCAACGCAACGACTGTCTCGGTGAGTTGTTCTCTAGGGAGAAAAACTCTCTGCTCTCTAGGAGCAATCCGCCGAGTCAAATTAATAGGGTAGCTGAGCATCACCTGAGCCAACGATTGCAAGATGAAAGTTGGGCTTAACGGCAGCGAAACTAACGCTAATTTCAGCCTCTATCTTATTCGATTCAGCCACCGCTCAGAACTGCTCCGGTGGAAAAAACGGAAATAGGTAATACCCTCTGCAACACTCTTAAGGTAGACTTAAGGGTGGGATGAGGTCGCTTCTGATTGCTCTTCGCACAAACTTTTGTGCCTTTTCATGTTAGAGGTTCCTCTATGAGTAGAAAAGAAGGTTTTTGTGATTCTTGTCAACAGAACAAGGACCATCGTCGTGTTGCCGGCGTATTCTCGCTATTGAATCTTGTGCTGCTGGGAATTCCGAGTTTATTTGGAATCAGTACTTGGGCGTGCGTGCACTGCCGCTCGGTCCGTATTTTTCTCTTTCGTCAACGAGAGGTGAACAGAAAAATACGACCAACTTCTTCTCATAAGTCATATCTTCCCAGCCCGCCGCCCAACGGTGGATTGAAGTCCAACTCGCCCGAAAAAGTACAACCAGCCCGGACTCGACTCTACTCTGAAAAATACAGAGACGCTGTGGCCAAGCGCATCGTTTCGGGCATCACCTCGATACCGGAAGTGATGGAATCATTGGACCTTCCGGATTCAGAAATAGTAGATTGGATCAAGCAGAGTTTTCAACGTAAAGAGAAGCGTCTTGAGATGCTCCGTGCAGCATTGTTGCACTATCAGGATCACGCACCAAGCTTTGATGTTGAAGAAGTAATGCGCGATATCGAACAGTCTCAAGGATCTAAAGAACGGCCAAGCGTTTCCAGGTCTAGCCCTGTCGAGAATGATCCTGTTCAAACGAGTTCCAATCGTTTGGACCAGTATTGGGAATCGGCTATCCCCAACGAAGGCTAAGTGATTTTTAATGACGTGCGGTCGGGAAACCAGCAGATTGGTTGAACTTCCGCTGTCCATTGGCTAGTCGAGAGAGACGTACTGGTTGCCAACGTCATCAAGCGCCTCAAGTGCGATCTCTAGATACTCTGGACTGTGTTCTTCAAACAGACCTCGAAAATGTGCCGAAGGATCGGCAAGCCACCTGCTGTAGCCGGAAGCAAACAGATCGATGAATTCTTGATCGCAATTTGAGAGGGCTCTTGTAAACTCTCGGTCCAGTAAGGACATCGATTGCTCCGACACCTCATCAGATGATGACAACGCAAACAAACCGGCATAGCTGACAAATTTCTCACGGCTGTCGAGCATACGTTCGGCCAGTTGCATGGCGACTGAGTCGAGCCTTCCTATGCGAGTTAGCGCCAGGATCGCTTTTGCTTTGATCGAGTCATCACGATTCTCCGCTAGGAGGGTCAATTCATCGACGATTTGAGGACTATCAATTCTTGCTCGTTCCACAGCTGAAATTGCATGCAAAACGACGTCTTTGCTTCCGGATCGAAACTTGTCGACAAGCAAATCAGACCAACGAGACCGCATGACCTCTGAATCGCCGTGCTGAGCATCAATGATGCAATGCCTGAGACCAATGACCTGCGTGGACTCCAGATTGGAACCAGCCAGTTCCAACCAGTGTTCATGTTTGTAGTCGACTAACGGAGTTTTGGTGACATCAAGTGCGCGTTCGAAAAAGGAGTCACTCGTCTTGGAGAGAAACTTAAGCGACTTGTTCATCGGCCCGGCTATCTCACGCGTCAGTTCACTCGCCCACGCAGGCGAGCTCTCCTCGCGGATCCATGCAGCCAGCGCGAGGGCGTAGGCCGCTTTTTGAGTGCTAAGAAATGGAGGAGGTAGCATCTCCCAGGCAGTCGAATCCCAAAACGAGCCAGCCTGACTAACTAAATCGATCTGGCAACGTAGAATTCCCAAGCCGGTGGCAATCGCCGCTGCGTCAACCACCTCAGGCAGGTGGGCTCCCGGGAATCCGTTCTGAACCAGCAGATCTACAATGACGAAGTGAATGGTTGTCGCAACAGAGAGCGGATTGCTTCCGTCCCATTGAGTTGTCAATTTAATGGTGCGCGTGTTGGCATCATATGATCCCGGCAAACTGCCGAGTCCCTCGCAGGAGCCACCGCCTCATCCCCCGCTGCCACACTTCTCCTGCAACTGCGGTTCGTTCAAGATGTTGAGCTCATCAACGTTGTAGTGAAGATGATCGCCGATTGCGCCTATGGTCTGCTTCATCGTTTTGTCAGAGAGATATTCCTCCGACCGGCGGACAGGCAATTTCATCCGGTCTGGGCCAAGACAATCTGCAATCCATTGAAAACAATATTCAACTTGAGCTTTCTCATTGGGAGGAAGGTTAGGGCGCGATTTGAAAAACATAGGGAACCATAACGAATGTCAATTTTGGGTTGAAGACTGCAGCTTACAGAGATCCGGGGATATTTACAGCCCAACATTTTCATGGGGCAGTGTCTTTGGAGTGCCTAAAGTGCAGCCGTTTAGACGCGATTATTCGAGTGATTTCCCAGAGATCAGTGGACCGTTCTGAGTTTCCCATAGTATCCTCGCGAGTTTTTGTTATCCTGCGTTTTGACCCACTATTCTGACTTAGGAGCATCTCGCCATGAAAATAATAACCACATTCCTCATTGCCGCTTTGTCTTTTGGCCTCTTTGATTTGGGCACACAAACCTTCGCGCAGGACGTGCTGGACAATCAAACCGTAGCTGAATCCGAGCAGCTCGAGGCAACGATCTTACAGTTGCGGCAACAGCTGATGAAACTCGAAAG
>CAYTPS010000166.1:0-10471 GCA_964439245.1 uncultured Pirellulaceae bacterium
CTTGTGCAGTCGGCTCCCGCGCCCAAAGCAGAAGAAGTTGTCCATCCGTTTTCTCTTGAGCGATCTTTTCTTGCAGTTCCTTTTCCGCCAACTGTAACTCTTCGGGTTCGAACCACAGCAGGGAATTGGCGTCTACCCCAACGGCTTTGCCAAAATGCTTCAGCCTTGGGTCACTCAACAACAACTTTGTCTTCTCCGCCTCGAGTAAACTTTGACAGGCTTCCGCTTCCGTGGAGGCCTCCTGCAACGGGCCCTCCAGTTCCTCCAAGTTGGCGCGAAATGATGCGGCATCTGCGGGATACAATTCGCACAATTTGTCACAGACCGCCTGTGCTTGCAGCAAAGCCAAACGAGGATTCAGCCAGCAATGCGGCACCATCCATGCGTGAGAGTGTTCACCTTCTCCACCATGTGAGTGTACTATTTGATGTTCGTGGTCTCGAATGAAATCAGACAATTCAAAACTGTTTGTCGTGGTTTCAAAAATCTTCTTCCGTTCTAGCGTGACCATTGGCAACCAAGTCGCATAGGCCGCTCCTGGACCATTGGTCAGCAGCACATCCGAACTCTGAAGATTGCTGATCTCTTCTGAGGTGGGGATCTTGTCTACTTTGGCCGGCATCCAAACTTCATACCCTTCGCCCGTAATCGAACGGGCCATCTCCACCAACGGATAACTGGTTGCGGCAATTCTTTTTGTCAATTGCTGTTGCCGCAACTGTTGGAAGGCACTTTCACCGTCGGAACCAGCGCGAGGCCGTTCACATCCGCATCCCACGCAAACGGCCAATGGCAGTGCTAAAACTATCAACCTACTACTTCTCACTAGCTTCCTCCTCGGACAATCCAGCTGTCAAAATAGCTACTGGCCATAGATGAACCTAGCCAAGCAGCAACCAAAACGAGAACGATCGCGACCACAATCACAACTAAAATCTCCATCGTCTGTAGCGCCACAATTGTTCCACCCCGGCACCCCAGCTTAAACATCGTATCTCGTTCCCCTTGGCGCAGCTTTAACGACAATAATAACACCACCGCCGTCAGCAATAGAGTGGCCACAGCAATCAAGACCGTGTTGATTGCGAAAAACTTCCGAATGCGCAGCAGGACCGCCATCATTTCCTTGATGGATTCGACCGGACGTACAAACTGCACTCCCCGTTCGTTGTTTTGATACCGCGCCTCCAACAATGTTTGGCACTTGGTGTCTTTGGGCACTCCGATAATGGCCGAGACAGGAAACTCGCTGGTGTCTCCATGGAAATGAAATGAGCCAATATTGCTTTCGGTGATCTCAGTGTAGGGAACCACCTTGGAAGGTAAGGCCTTGATCTCAGCACCCTCCCGAACCACATTTTCGGCTTGCTCCGGTGACGCTAAATCCTGATGACCATGACCGAGCCCTTGGATGATCCACGCCGTTTTGAGATCAACAAACACAGCTCGATCATCTGGTGATCCACTTCTTTCCAGCACACCTGCAACCGTCATTTTTAGTGGATAGTCACCGGCAAGATCAAGCAACTTTGGGCGATCTGAAAGCAATTGATCTCCGGGAACCAGTCCAAGCTCTGCGGCACAGTCCGCACCAAGCAGGCATTCTCCAAGAATCGTCAACGGTACTCCGTCGGAGATCTTCAGATTGCGAAATCGAAAATAGTCCCCTGTTGTTCCTACAATTGGAAATCGTTTGGCCTCATAGAGGCAGTGAATCGGAATCGCAATCGCTAAACCATCTCGCGTAACCTCTTGCTGTTCCAACATCGAAATTGTATTGGTCCCAACATTTTCCGAGCCACGATTAAAATACAGCGTCTGAAGTGTTAGATCCAAAGCACTTCCTTTTGCCCCAATCACGACGGGTGTCATTTCAGATCTTGTGTAGATCGATCTTTCAAAGGACCGGATCAGACCTGAAATCGTCACTGGAAGAATGGCCGTTAGGAACAAACACGCGATCATCACAAGCGTTTTCCAGCGATGGTAGAGAATATACTTGAGCGTCAGATAAAGCAGTCCTTTCATGAAAGCGCCTCGTCTGCTTTCAACGGATGATGGAAGCTAGAAAAATCGATCGTCCGATCACACCGCTGGGCGACTGCTTGATCATGAGTGACCACAACAAACGTTCGAGCGTTCTCTCCAAATTCGCTCAACATCAGGTCGAGGATGATTTCCTTATTGGCCGGATCCAGATTCCCTGTCGGTTCATCTGCCAAAATCAACGGAGGCGAAAGGATCATGGCCCGACAGATCGCCACCCGCTGCTGCTCGCCTTGAGAAAGCTGACGCGGATATCGCTTCAAAAGTCCGGCAATACCAACCGATTGAGCGAGTTCTCTGGAGCGTTGTCGAACCGCAGCCGTCAAATCAACCGAAGGGTTAATTAAAAACGGAAACAGGATGTTGTCTCTAACGTTGAGGTACTCGATCAGTTCGAACTTCTGAAACACAAAACCTGCGTTGGCCACTCTAAAGTCCCGACGTTGCTTATCGGAAAGCTGGCCAACGTCCTTGCCTGCGACTTCAATTGTCCCCGATTGGGGAATAGAGATCCCAGATATCAAATTCAACAGTGTTGTCTTTCCGCTGCCACTTGGCCCAACAAACGCCACTTTTTCACCCGTCTCGATTTTGAGATCATTGATCAACAAACGGAAACTGGCCCGCGGGTAGCGAAAATCAAGATTTTGAATATGAATCATGCGATGCTAGAAGAAGCAAGACTTCGGATCACACCATTCTAACACAACGGCCATGAATCAAAGGGGTAATTAGCACGCCACCATTTCGACAGGCATCACGTATTGCCAAGCTGGTTTGAGGGATACGTTTGAGCAGTTCTTCAAATAGAAAACTCGTGGGGCCTCACGGCAGAGACACAGCGCGATAAATTTTTCGGACGTAACGAATCGAATTGGGCTGACAACCCGTCGATTGACAGCACCTTTGGCATCTCGATACTCCAGCTCAATCACTTGGTTGTCCGAGTCTTGCATTGCACGAACGATGTCTTGACGCATACTGTTTTGGGGGAGAGCGGCGGTAGATTGCATTTTGAACCTCCTGTTTTGATTGACCCATGTCTGATGAAATCATGATCGCTACCGCCTGTGACACGTTCGGTCACCCTGGAACAAAAAACTGATCGATGTTCCCAAAACTCTGCTGAAAACGACCTGTTTTTCAAAAAACTTCAGGATACTGCCGAGCTTGGCGCCGCGTTACTTCTTTCCCATCGCGCGTTTGTTACGGAAGAACTCCGTTAAAATATCCCCGCAATCCTGAGCAAAAACTCCGCCTGTGATTACCGATTTGTGATTCAGACGTGCATCTGAGAGCAACGTATACATTGACTCTACCGCACCTCCTTTGGGGTCGAGTGCTCCAAAGACAACGTTGGGAATTCGCGCCTGCAAAATGGCCCCCGCGCACATTGGACACGGCTCGAGAGTCGCGTAAAGCGTGCAACCCTCCAGTCGCCAGTCACCTATCGCCTCAGCCGCCTGAGTGATTGCCATCATCTCGGCGTGTGCGGTAGGATCACGCAATTGCACCGTCATATTGTGTGCCGCGCCGATGACACGCTGCTCGTGAACAATGACCGCACCAACGGGAACTTCGTCTGCCTCAAAAGCGGCGACTGCCTGCTGCATCGCCAACTTCATATAGCTCTCGTGGGGTAGGGCATCGTCGGCTTCGCTGTAATCGTTGGGTTTGATCATTTTTTGTCAGCCTCGTTTGAGTCAGCTTTCTTTTCTAGTCGCTGTAATTCTATTTTGCGAATTGCGGCAGTTGTGATGTAGGACGCGATCCCCAGCGGGCGACATGGGATCATTTCATTTCTCAATGAGATCGTTCTGCCAGCGATATCTAAGTCGACGACCACTTCATTGTCGATCCATGCAGAAATATTCTCTTCTGCAACACGCAGGCGAATTTGGTACCAGCGATTGTCATCAAAGTTTTTTAGACTGCGGGTCTCATTCATCGATGCATCTTCACCGTCGACCGACGAAAGTCCGACTAAAGTTCCTGCCCAACCTCCGACAACCAGAGAACAGAACGAATCGCCAACGGGAAACGTAATGGTGGCAAAAAAGTCAGTACCCTCGACACGCTTTGCCTCGACCAATAACTCGTAGTTGTTTGTTGGTAAGTCGTACTGCTCAACCAAATTTATCGCCGTCAATGGGTCACCGGACGCCATCACAATCGCACCATCTTTGACTTCGCAATCTCCTTCGCCGCCAAAACTAGTCAGTTCCCAGCCGTCGAGTGATTTGCCATCAAAGAGCGCTTCTGATTCAACCGTCTGAGTCTCTGCTAACGCAGGCTTTGTTTCGTCGCGCGACTGCGCGCATCCGCAGCACTGAATGATCAGCAAGAGCAGAAGTGAAACTACAGCGCGGTTTTGAATGCGAAACATGACTTACACTTGTCTGACTTTGGCAAATTGTTTTTCCAAGCGTTTTGCTGAGACCGTCAAGCTTGTTCCCAACGACTGGGCAAATAAAGAGACGCGGTATTCTTCGATCATCCAACGGAATTGGTCAAGTTCAGGATCTACCAAAGACTGGGCCTCATGGCGCTCCTTCATTTCGTGATACATCTGAAGGTAGTGCTCTATTTCCGCTGTTTGCATTTGGTCCTTATCGACCGGTGTAGAAGACAACTTATCAACACGAAATCCAATCGCTTCAAAGAATCTCGGATACTCGACCAGCCAATCCCACGAAGTTTCTGACAAAAAATGCCCCTCGGTCAGTAACCCGATCTGACGGCGAATATCGCCTTTGACCGAACTTCGCGCGGCAGGAATGTCTTCCACCTGCAAATACGCTTGGTGCACTGACGCCGACAAACGCGGTAACCAACGTGACACGTCATGTGCCGCCCGGCTCAACTTCTCTCGCGCACCTTCCTGAAACGTTTCAAATTCTTGGGCCGTGCGTGGGATCTTATTAAGATGCACAAACGCGACACGTACAATCAAATCCCCTAATTGCTTCCGCAACTCTTTTGACGGAATGATTCGCGCAAGCTTAAGCGCGTGTGTTTCGATATTTGGCAACCCACTAACTTGCGACCGCACACTTTTCTTGTGCAAGATTCTTAGCAAACGCACTAAGCCCTGCCGCGTCACCTGATCGCTGGCGACGCGCGAATCAACTAACCGAAGTCCAACGGTTTCTCCCTGATCGACGATCGCGGGAAAAGCTGACAGCTGCGTGGCACCTCGGGTGATCGTAATCTCCTTGGGAAATTCGTCCCATTGCCATGCGGTAAGATTATCACGATGCCAATCGGAATCAGTCACCTCAACCACATTGCTTGCATGTTCGGCGCCCAATTCCTCGCGCAGTTTTGCCACCGAGCGTCCCTCGGCAATCACGTTTCCTTCTTCGTCGGTCACCTGAAGATTGACGCTCAAATGGTCCGAGACTTTTTCTAGCTTAAACATTGCCGGCGTCACCGGAAGACCGCCAATGCGCGTCAACTGCTCAGCTACCGCTTGATTGAAAAAGCCGTTGCCAAAGTTGATTTTTTCGATCACCTCGTCGGCAGTTTCTGGCGCGGGCACAAGGTTCCTACGAATCTGCTTGGGCAGACTGCGAATAAGAGCAATGACACGATCCTTCATCAAGCCCGGCACCAACCATCCAGTCTGAGCATCGTCCAGCTGCCCCAGCCCCTCGACTGGAATTTTGATCGTCGCCCCGTCGTCATCGGCGCCCGGAGTGAATTGGTAGTTAACCGGAATCTGCATTGATCCAACGAGTACTTGGTCGGGATAGAGATGCTGCGAATCTTCCAGACTTGCACCGGGCAGAATATCGGCGCGTGTCATCCGCAACTGTTGATCAAGTTCGGGCGTGTCCTTAATCGCCCGCTTAAGCGAACGCTGATCGCATACTCCTTCCGGCAACTTCGATTCGTAAAACAAGACCACATCATTGGGATCAATCACCAGATCACGTGCGCGTGTTTTTGCGGCCTCTCCCGTGAGTTCCTCAATCAACCATTGATTGTGTACCCAAAAATCTTGAGTTCCCGTGAATTGATCTGTCGCCAATCCATCACGAATGAATATCTCACGCGATGCGGCGGGGTCAATTTTCCCGTAGTGAATTGCTCGGCCCGCAACCACTGGCAATCCAAACAAGCTCACGTGCTCCGACGCCATCACCGATTGTTGCTTTTTACTGAATCTCGGATCGGCATAACGGCGTTTGACCAAGTGAGCGGCGATCGGCTCAAGCCAATCCGAATTAATCTTCGCACAAACGCGCCCGTACGTTTTGCTCGTTTCCACGATCTCGCTGACCATCACCCATTTTGGTTTGCCACCAAAAATGCAGGAACCCGGCCATAGGTTGAACTTGATTCCTCCGGCACCAGTGTACAAATGCTTGTCGGTCAGCAACGCCGCTCCTGAAATTAACCCCGTAAGCAGACTGCGATGGATCGCATCGTAGTCGTTCCGCCGTTTGGTAGGTTTCAGTCGCTGCGATGCGACGGTCGATTTGAGTTGCCGATAAATATCTTCCCACTGCCGCATCAACGAATACGAAAGAAAGTTCTGCTGGCAAGCTTTCTTCAAACGCCCACGTGAAAGATCCTTCTTCAACTGGTGATAGAAATCCCACACGTTCAAGAGCGCTATAAAATCCGACCGTTCGTCTTCGAATTGTTCGTGGGCCTCATCAGCCGCCTTTTGCTTCTCGACCGGGCGCGTCCTTGGATCTTGAATCTCAAGTGCCGCGGCAATGATCAAAATCTCAGCAAGCGCTCCCTCTTGGTCCCCCGCAAAAATCATTCGGCTGATGCGTGGATCCACAGGCAGCCGCGCGATCTTGCGGCCAAGAGAGGTAAGTTTACGTCGTTCGTCGATCGCACCAATTTCAAATAGTGTTTTGTAACCGTCGTTGATCGCATCGGCGCGCGGCGGGTCAATAAAGGGAAACTGTTCGATCGCTCCCAGTCGTAGAGCCAGTGTCTGGAGAATTACCGAGGCCAAATTGGTACGACGTATCTCCGGTACTGTAAAGTCGATA
This sequence comes from uncultured Pirellulaceae bacterium, assembly GCA_964439245.1. Lineage (GTDB taxonomy): Bacteria > Planctomycetota > Planctomycetia > Pirellulales > Pirellulaceae > Mariniblastus. The sequence continues at coordinate 7,062 of CAYTPS010000166.1, forward strand.
CGCTGTTCGAAATCTTCTTCCGAATAAAGCCTGACACAGACTCCAGGGCCAATTCGACCACACCGTCCAGCACGCTGGTTGGCTGATGCCTTTGATACCGCCTGAATCGGCAGTCGCTGAACTTTGCTGCGTGGCGAGTAATGACTGATGCGCGCGGTTCCCGAATCGATCACAAATCGAATTCGAGGCACAGTAACTGAAGATTCAGCGACGTTGGTCGCCAAAACAATACGCCGTTGTTTTCCCGGATTAAAAATCAGATTCTGCTGATCGGTAGAGAGTCGCGCATAAAGTGGCAGAACCTCCGTTCTCGGACCTTTGAGATGGGTGTTGCGTAATTTTTTTGCTGTCGACCGAATGTCTCCCTCGGTCGGCAGGAAAATCAACATATCGCCATCGTCCTCTTCGGCCAGCAATTGGCAGGTGTCTGCAACGTGGTCATAAAGATCGATTTGTTTCGCGTCTTCGGTTTCTTGAGGTCGATAAATAATCTCGACTGGATAGGTGCGCCCCTGGACACTAATCACAGGAACAGTTTTACCGGTTGCCTCCTCGAAGTGGCGAGCAAAACTCTCCGTGTTGATCGTCGCCGAGGTAATCACCAACCGCAGCTCCGGACGTTTGGCAAGAATTCGGGCCAAACTGCCGAGCAAGAAATCAATGTTCAATGAGCGTTCATGCGCTTCGTCAATAATGATCAAGTCGTATTGATCGAGAAACCGATCAGTCTGCGTTTCGGCAAGCAGAATTCCATCGGTCATCAGTTTGACATACGTGCGATCAGATGTTTTGTCATCGAAGCGGATCTTGAAGCCAACATCGGTTCCTTGAGCGGATCCTAACTGCGAAGAAATACGAGCCGACACACCTCGCGCCGCAATTCGTCGAGGTTGTGTATGGCCAATCAAACCCGAAACACCAAACCCCGCCTCCAAGGCAATTAGTGGCAATTGAGTTGATTTCCCGCTGCCCGTTTCGCCGCTGATAACGACGACTTGATGCTCAACAATGGCTTTGGCAATCTCATCCTTGCGCTCGTAAATTGGGAGGTCGGTATCGAATTTCAGTTTCGGGACACGTTGCTTTCGATCTTCCAAACGTGCGGCTGATGCAGTTATGGCATCGGAAAATTTCTGCAGCACTTCGGACGTACGCGCTGCGGGTTCCATTTTCTTGATCCGTCCGAACTCCCTGCGCAGGCGAAACCGATCAGACTGCATCGTTGAGTCGATTGACTTACCGAGTGCGGCTAGGTCGGGCGTGGAGAGTTGTTCGTCCAAGGGAAAGGTCGCGGTTGGCTGAAATTACGGGGTGTCTTAAATTGCCAAGGCTGCAAACAGAACGGCAACGATACTAAGCAGTAAATACAAAACGGTCCCGCAGTGTAACTGGGGACCGGATCATTGTCTTTAGTTCTTACGGTTTGAAAACTACTCTTTCAACACCATATCGATACACATTACGGCAGCTAGGATCAATTGACGCACCGGCTGGTTCGGGGGAACTTCTTCAGAAATCTGCAAAACGTAGTTGTCGGCTGACGTAAACAACTCCTTGCCGATCCCGGCCCACTTTTTGGTAACGGTTGCCAGTTCTGCGTCCCCGCTAAGAAACTTGAATTCCCAACTGGTCCATTTTCCTTTGAGATCGCACAGCTTCTGGTCGTTGGCATCGAGCACACTGAAGGCCCCGCCGATTGAAAAGAACTTTTGCTTGAAGCCGCCAATCTTCTGGTTCTGTTCGTCGAAAACTTCAACCTTGGACACAAAGAAAGAAACACCACGCTTGATCGTGATAATCGAACGTCCGTCGGGAAGCTGAATTTGGATTTCGAACGGCGTGTAGCGTTTCCAATCGGTAAACCGGAGCAGCTTGGTAAACATCCCCAGATTTGGCTCTCGACACAGCAATAAGGGTGTGCCGGTAGCGGGATCCAAAACATCAAAGTTGTTGGCTGCCTTAAACATGCCAACGTGTTCTTTTACCAAATATACATTTCGGGCCAGAACCGGGTTCATGGTGTGCTCTCGTTTAATGTTTCGTTGCAGAATTATCCATCTGCCTGCGATTGTATCCGATGGCCAATGTCAAATGTGGCTAGGCCAAGGAAAAATTACTGCGAAACGAGCGTCACCAATTTGGCATCCCCCTGATAGACCTCGTCCATCCCCAAGGTGACTTTCTGAACCTGTTGCCCAAATGACTTACCAATCGCCTTGTACTGAATCGTCACTTCCTGACGGGCTCCCAGAGACGCAAGCTCCCATGAGATCGTGTTGTCATCGTCATTGATCCACGCTTCGCGGTCCAAGGTCGTGATCTTCAGGCCTTGGGGAATTACTAACTGGACAACGATGTTTGACGCATCTTCGTAGTTCGGATTGCTGACAACAATCGCAAAATCAGCCGTTTCCCCCGCAGCCAACATAACGGGCCCTTCGACAGATGCCGAGAGATTGGCTTTACCTGCGATCACAGGAGAACTACCAGTCGTGTCTGTATTCTTGAACGAAACCAGCGAGGTTCGCTCGGCGGACAAACCGGCCGGTGGAGTTGCCGCAGTGCTGCTGACCAAGTTCTTCTCTGGAAGAGTCAGCGCATTAAAACTTCGTTTTGTCTCAATGGTTAGACTCGTATCAAATGTTACATCAACGGTCGTCGGCTGTATCTCCACCTCAAGAATCGATTTGGCTCCAGCTTTAAGATCATCAATCCGGACAATCGCATGGCGAGCGGTCGACGAAGCAGAATCGGCAACGACCTGCTTCAGAACGACCCCTGCAGGAACTCTAAGATCAACGCGTGTGCTGACGGCGTCCACCGTACCGATGTTCTCAACGACGAAAAGGTAGCGGTTCGGATTGCCCGGCTGAACAAAGGGGGACCGAACGACAACCGATGGTGTCGTGGCAGCCAATGGAAAATCATTCTTCAAACCGACCGCGTTTTTGCTTGTGGGCACAAGTGCCGACTTAGGTAACGGCGTTAACATCGCTGAAGGCAGTTTGGCCGTGGTCGCGACCGGCGTCTGAACTTCTACCACGGATTTATTTTGAGTTGCTTCAGTTTGTATAGGCTTGGAAGCCACCTCGACAGCCGGAGCCACCTCCACAGCCGGAGCCACCTCGACAGCCGGAGCAGTCGAAAGCCCCAACAACCTCCCAAGTTCGGCTTGATTTACTTTGTGTGCTGGAATGTGCCTGACCGTTTTAGCACGGTTCGAGGTCGCAGGTTTTGCCGAAAGCCGCGGCTGAAAAACGGGACGCTCGGCCAATCTTACGATCGGAGCTCCGGGCTCAGCGATTGGTTTAAGCGGGCTACGGAACCGAGATTTTCGGGCAACTGGAACCTTTGCCGAGACGGGAGCCGCGTCGAAGAAGATTGACTCTTGCTTCTCGGAGCTACTGACC
>CAYTPS010000167.1:0-2247 GCA_964439245.1 uncultured Pirellulaceae bacterium
CCCTTAATAGCTTGACCACAAATATCCAAATCTCTCCAGCCAAACACTGCCTTTACCGTGAAGCAAAAAACAGAGCCAACCGAGGAGAACCGTCAACTTGCGTTTGATAGGCGATTCCGAAGAATCACAATCAACAAATCAAACCATATATAATCCAGATAACGATATCTATTTGGCAACACTTTCGTGTCACCGTTCGTGCAACTGCCGACAAAGACAGTTACTCGCCTCATTCATCTTTCAACATGCCAAAGTCGGTTAACTTTGACACGACGCATTCAAGAGTGGTTTTTTTGATTGTCTGAAATTGAAGCAAAGATTACCGAAGCAAACTTTCTCCCGGTCTTCAGTCGCCAAAAGCAAAGTGAACCGAAGTTCATCTCAGCAAGCGTACCGTTGACATTCAAACAGTCGTGGATGTTTGTTTACAGCCTCAGATCCCCGCGAAGAAATCCTCAGCATCAAACATCCTGATGCCATCTTATTTACAACTAAATTGTCAAAGAACATTCATCAGGCTGGTAAGCCTGATAGACTCAAAATCATTCGGACGAATCCGAATCAAAATTGAGAGTGATCGACATTGCGACACAAAAATACCGCAATCGCGATCACCATCAACTTCGCATCTCCAACCGGCAGAAGCCTGTTGGCCGATTTTAGAGGGGGTTAGCAGCCCCAAATCGGATTCGAGATTCTATAGTCAATTCGACCTTGGTCAACAGGTTCAACACTCGAATGATGAAGAAAGACAAAAATTGGGCGGGGAAGCCTGTCGCAGTCACCCTTTGTCCGTTCCGAGTTAAACCCTCGTTTGCGTCAGGAGAGGGAGTATACGAGGAGAGCCCAACCGCTCAAGAGCAATCGGGCTTTTTCTGAAGATTTTGTCGAAAAACATATTGCTAGGCTGTTGTTGGGCAAACGACAAACCTTCCGCCCGGTTTCATCACCCTTGGGAAAGGAGACCACGACTCGCGTCGTATTAAATCTATAGTTCAAAATAATGCACATTGTGCACCAGTGGAGCAGAACCATTAGAATCGAGTTGCCGATGCCTGACGGTAGTCCCAACGCCGCTCGGGGCTTTTCACGAATTACCGTACTGGCGTGAAGTGGTATGATAAAAAGACAGAGGCGATTTTCGTTAACGAGAACACGGTGGGGGAGCAAATGAAATTAAGAAAACAGATTCTGGCGGCGTGCACTTTGAGCGCGCTATTTTTTGGCTCAACTTGCATTGCTCAGCAGGATGAAAAAGCATTGTTTGAGCAATGCTTGAAGTCACAGGCTGAAGAGTTTCAGCCGCTGGCTCGAGAGCGCGACGCTGTTCAAAGAAAGTATTCAAGCCGTACTTCTGCGGTTCGATATATCATTCGCTGGCTCGAAAAAGATCCGGAAACAGCAGATGCGCACCGCCTCGAAGAGATCGCAACCTTGGAGGCAAAGCTTGAGGCCTTTAAGGCAAATGCCAATTTCACTAGTGCAGAGGCAATCAAGGACGTCGCCACCGCAGTAGAGTCGGCAAATGTGATGGTGGAGGATATCAGTGATGAACTAAACATCGCCATCAAGCCTCTCGCGCGAAAGAAATCGTCGTTGCAACGGAAGTACGAGAAACAGGAGAAGCAACTCAAGCCAGTCTTGGCCGGCATATTTCGTGAGTCCGGAGGTTCTGAGGCTACTACTGGATTAACGCGTGCCTACGGTTCGTTCTCCTATTCGGCAGGTATCGCAAACGCCTCATACAAACGCGGAGAGGATAGAAAAACGGTTTGCAACTGCTTTCTCTATTTGGGCAATGACAAAAAAGCCGACGAAGAACTCGGCGAGTTCGCCGACAAATACCCAATCGCCAGCCGTAGCAAATACCAATTGGATGTTATTGTTGGCAGTTGTCGTGTTTCGGCCTATTCGACCGACAAACAATTGTTAGAAGAAGGGTTAGACGCGGCGATGTCGAGTCTAGTGGACTTCGAGAAACTAGAACGCCTGCTGGCGAAGTGATCGCCTGCGGTAGGCTAAAGTGTAAGAGTGAGACCATCGGGAGATTCATCCTTGGCCACGCCGGCGAAGGCCAGCAACTGCTGCTGTGGCTCGGTTTGACCGCAGCTCGTTTTCTGTCGCTCGTTGCTCAAGAGTTCTCACTCTGACAGCCGCTCCATTTACTCGATTGGCCAACGCCCTTGCGGTTCACTCGTTCTCCTCCTTCTGGATGAACAGGGGACTTCCCCCCCCAAGAGAATAAAC
>CAYTPS010000167.1:2257-10453 GCA_964439245.1 uncultured Pirellulaceae bacterium
CACAAAATGTTGGTTGTCCGTTGATGCGTGTCTAGCCCACATATCCAAGGTGTTTCAGTGCTTCTCCAGCGACATCCGCATACCAATTCTCTGTGTCATCCGTGAAGTACAATTTCCAATCGCCGACGGCACCTTTGCGATTAAATTCGTCCGGTCGCTCCTTCTCAAAACCGGGACTCAACTTGCCCGTGATTTCTTCGCAAGCATCAGGATCAACGTCCAGAAATTCGAACAAACGCCGGCGCTCTTTGTATACATCGGCGTGCAAATCTTCGTAGCGGACAAAGGCGACCGGCAATTTGGGATGACGTTGTTGGACCGTTTGGTCTGCCATCACTTGATTATTCCATGCGATCCCGCTTTCGCGTACCATCACTTCATAACACAACAGCTGATCTGGATTCTTTTGAAAGAACCAAGGGTCAGCCTTAAAGTGTTCCCATGTCTTGGCCATTTCCGGCAAACGCTGAAACAGACGATGTGCTTGAGGGTTGTTGAATAAGTGAAAAGCGCGACTTACCAGTACGTCGCGACCGTCTCTTATAATGGAAATGTGGGGCACGCCACGGAGCGTGATCGGTTCAATCGAATAGGGCGTCCGATCGCCAATTAAAGCGGCCGAGGGCTTTGCGGCCTCGCAAATGGTAGCCTTGACGAGTTCGTCAAAACGGTTTCGGGTCTTGCTTTGCAGGCCGCTAACTTCATTGAAGATATTGGTGTCCCTGAACATCCGATTCAGCTCTGCCACAACGTGCTCAAAATGAAACTCGCCAACGACGGTGATGTCATGGTGTGTGTTGAGCAACCCGCCCAGCCAATTAGTGCCGGACTTCATAAAGCCCCGCAGGCAAAAAAAACGCTGGTCCATCTTCGTTCCGGGCTTATTTAATCTGAAAAGGAAGTTAAGTTATGACACAGAGAGTTTAACCTTTTTCTGCCTCTTTGGCAGCGTCCCCCTGCAACCGTGCCGTCAGCTATTTGACCGGCGCGCTATTAAACCGCCCAAGACCTATGGCCGAAGAAGAAAACGCAGCCCCACCAGAGACGCAGCCTGAACAACGCGCAGTCACCATTCGACTGGACCAGTTCCTCCAAGGTTGTGGTGTGGCCACCGGAGGCCAGGCAAAACGCATCATCCAATCCGGCGAGGTGCTGGTTAACGACCAAGTAGAAACTCGTCGCAAGAAGAAACTGGTTGTCGGAGACGAAGTCACGCTGGACAATGAAGTGTACGTTGTCGCACTCGAGGATGGCCCCGAGAACGTCGACCTTGGGTCCGAAGAGTAAATGTTTGCCTTTAAGGCGAGTCCAATCAGAGACCAAGGAAAACTGTGATGCTGGACAAACTTCCAGAACATGTATTTCAACCGCAAGTGCTTTCGCAGGGCCCTGCCAAGCCTTTGTCAAAAGTCATCGTGTCGGCGTTGGAACAGCCACTGGACTATCCGGCCGTCAACGAGTGGATGTTTCCGGGTGATACCATCGCAATCGTGCTGCAGGCCAATTTGCCTCGGCCCGTCGAAGTGGTCAGCGTGGTCTTGGACTATTGCGGGCGAGAGGGAGTGTTGCTCGATGATGTTTTGCTGGTAATTACGCCACCGATGGCGAGGCAGTTTGGCATCTCATCCGACCAACTGATTCAGACCGAAGCAGAGATTGCCAATGGCGAGCCACCAAAAATAATTCCAGTGACCATCGCCGATAAATTGCTGCATTGCCAAGTGCACGACCAGAGCAACACCTTTGGGCTGGCGTATCTGGCGGCAAATGAGGCGGGAGAAGCCGTTCACGTCAACAGAAGATTAGTCGACGCAGATGTTGTGTTACCGATTGGCTGTCCGAGCTCCGGCAACATTGCCGAAGGCCATGACACGATCTATCCAGATTTTGGTTCGATTGATCGCGCTGAGCCTTTCCGCGCTCGTTCGAACAGCCTCCTGCAACGCGCTGACGAGATCAAGTTGGCCAATGATAATCTCGGCAGTTTCTTTTCGCTGCAGCTTGTGTTCTCTCCCGGCGGAGAAGTTTCTCACGCTGTATCTGGGGAGCGCAACAAAGTCGTTAGTGCGGCGACGGATTTCGCAAATCAACAGTGGACGATAGACCCGATAGAAAACGCCGATCTTGCTATCGTGACAATTGAAGAACCGGGGCGTGAGCAGACTTGGGACGACTTCGCCAGCGCCGTGATCACGGCGGCAGGGGCTGTTAACGGTGAAGGCCCTATCGTCGTTTGGTCCGAAATTGGCCGAGAGCCCGATCCTGATACTTGCCAAGCCTTGCAAAGACAGTTTGACGAAAGCGGAACAAACGAGCTTTCGACACAACTTAAGTCTGTGGCGTCCATCACAGCTGAGCGACCTGTTTTCCTATATTCCAGTTTGCCGCAATCTTCAGTTGAAGAATTGGGCATTGGGTACATCAACGACGAGGATGATGTTTACCGAATCGCTGCCAAGGCGACCAAAGGCGTACTGTTGCGTGATGCTCACCGCGTGAATCTCAGGTCTCCTCAAGCCACCCCATAAGCAAAGGTTCCATTTTGTTCGGTCGATTTTTGCCAATAACATTTTTGACCTGCGTGTTGTTATTGCTGCTGACTTTCTCAGTGTCACACGCCGCGGATCCTCCTAACGTCATCGTAATGCTGTCCGATGACCAAGGCTTTGGTGATTTCAGTCACTGCGGCAACAATGATATCGCGACACCCAACATTGATTCGCTGGCCCGAGACGGCGCGTTTTTTCAGAATTTCTATGTCTGTCCCGTTTGTGCCCCAACTCGCTCGGAGTTTTTGACGGGACGATATCACCTGCGCGACGGAGTCACCGGTGTCTCGAGCGGTGCTGAAAGGCTATCGCTTGAGGTGAAGACGATTGCAGATGTTTTTTCAGCTGCAGGTTACCGCACTGGTGCTTTTGGTAAGTGGCATAACGGCATGCAACCGCCATGGCATCCGATCTGCCGTGGCTTTGATGAGTTCTACGGTTTTTGCAGTGGTCACTGGGGGCATTATTTCTCGCCGCCGCTTGATCACAACAACTCCATCGTCCAAGGAAAAGGCTTTTTGGCTGACGACCTTACTAATCACGCAATCGAGTTCATCAAGGAAAGTCAGCGCCAGTCGAAACCATTCTTCGTTTTTCTGCCTTTCAATACACCGCATTCGCCAATGCAGGTGCCTGATCGTTTCTGGCAACGATTCAAGGAGAAGGATCTGACACAATTACCCGAAGGTCTTCCCGCCGAGGAAGTCCTGCACGCCAAAGCCGCCTTGGCGATGTGTGAGAACCTAGACGAAAATGTAGGGCGGGTTCTGAGGGAACTTGAACGCCAGCAGATTCAAAAGAACACGATCGTGGTCCACTTCTGCGACAACGGTCCAAACGGGAAACGATTCAACGCCGGACTGAAGGGACGCAAAGGTTCCGTCGACGAAGGCGGCGTAAGATCGCCGCTGTTTGTGCGCTGGCCAGCTTTAGTTCCCGCCGGCCAAACCGTTGACACGATTTCCGGAGCCATCGATTTGCTGCCAACATTGGCCGAATTGTGTTCTGTAGATCTGCCCTCTCAAGACATCGACGGCGTTTCGCTGGTGCCGTTACTGACCAGTTCGCCAGAGGCAGACGCCGCGTCTCTTCCACGGTTCGAACGCAAGATCTTTTCACATTGGAATGGTCGCTATAGCGTGCGGGACGCGCAATACCGCCTTGACGCCAAGGGCAACTTATACGATTTGCTGACCGATCCGCAGCAGAGCAACCCTGTCGAAAATCTAGAGGTGAAGGATCGCCTGGCCGAATCACTAAAGCAGTTCAGGAATACGTCGGAGGCAGAGAATCTTGCTTTGAAAGGACGCGGGGCAGGGGGCGGGGCGTTTCGAGTCGGTGACCCGTCACATCGCAACACTCAGTTGCCGGCGCGTGATGCAGACGCAACTGGTCAAATCAAACGCTCAAACAAGTATCCCAATTCGTCGTGGTTCACCAACTGGATCGATTTGAAGGACCACATTTATTGGGAGGTGGATGTTGCTCAGCCCGGTCAGTTTGAAGTGGAGATTTACTATTGTCTCGATAAGTCCGATGTCGGCGTTGAATTATGTCTGTCTGCCGAAGAAGCCTCGACAACCGCAGTGGTCGACCAAGCCAATGAAAGTCCGCTCATTGGTGCAGCAGAGGACCGAACGCCGCGAAAGGAATCGCTGATGAAGAACTTCAAGCCTTTTCGCCTGGGACCGATTTCCCTGGAGAAAGGCCAGCAGCGTCTGCAGCTAAAGACACTATCGATGCCGGGTGGCAGGTCGATCGAATTCAGCACTCTGTTATTGACGAAAATCGCGGATTAGGGCCGTTTTTCGCGGATTTCTTGATAAATATCCGTCGGAAACCGCATTTATAGCGGTCCTTTGGCAGCCGGTTCCCCGTGAAAGTAGCAGGCCCAGGGGCAAATTGCTGAGCCATATCGACGCACTTTGGCTCCGTTATCGCTCAATACACAACCTACCCGCAGACACCAAAATTTCGAAAAAGGGATTCGCAATGAACTTCAAACGACTTCACGCGGCGCTTAATGTCGCTCTGTGCTTCATGCTGTTGGTCGCAGTTACCTCAACCGATGTCGCTGCCCAACGGGGCGGTGGTCGAGGTGGCCCAGGCGGTGGGTTTGGCGGAATGATGGGGAATTCATCAATGTCGTTGCTGGGTGATTCTAAGGTTGCAGAAGAACTCGAACTCGACGAGGAGCAAGTCGATGCGCTGGATGAACTTCAAGACGACATGCGGGACGTGTTTCGCGGAACGTTCAGTTCAATGCGAGAGCGATTTCGGGAGCCGGATGTAGATCGCGAAGCGTTGATGGAGGAAATTCGTGGTGCGATTCAAGAGAAAATGAAAACCGTTGATGAAAAATTGGAGCAGGTCCTGCTGCCGCATCAGATGACACGACTTTCTGAGCTCACCTTTCAAATGCAAGCTCAGCGCGGCGGCACCCAAGGGCTGTTAAACAACAGCAAAATCAAAGAAGAACTTGGGATAACTGATGAGCAAATTGAACGGGTAAAGGAAAAGGCGGAGGAGGTTAAAGAGCAGCTCGAAGAGAAGATGGCGAAGGCACGAAAAGACGCGCAAGATGAAATTTTGTCAGTTCTGACTCCGGAACAACAAACCAAGATCAAAGAGATGATGGGCGAGTCTTTTGCCTTTGAAGAGGGACGCGGTGGATTTCGTGGCGGTCGCGGAGGACGCGGCGGAAGAGATGGCGGCGCTCGTGGGGGACGCGATGGCGGTGGTCCTCCGGGCGGCGGTGCTCGTGGTGGACGTGACGGCGGTGGCCCTCCCGGCGGCGGGCGACGTGGCGAACGCCGTGGTGATGAGGAAGGAATCTAGAACACTGAGAAATTTTCGCCGATTGTTTTGCCAATCCGAGTTGCACTTCATGTTTTCGTGCAACTCTGATCCGGTTAACTCGGTAGTAAATTGTGTATGAATCCCTAAAACGATGCCGTGTCTTGTTGCATAGGTTCTATGCAGCAGGACACGGCGTTTGTTTACTTCTATTTCCCTGAATCGAAACAAATAAGACTAACCCATATAAACCGCATCCCGATTACTTGTCAAAATCATAAATCAGCCCCCAAAACGTCCAACCATTAGTGGCGCTGTATAATTTACACTCCGGAAATTTCATTCCGGCACCTAACTGATCACTCAAGCACAACCCCATGGAAATCGGCTCAATCTTACTGGAACAAGGCCTGATCAATTCGGATCAACTGGCCTCATCCCAGACTCCCCATGCGCTTTCAGGGGATGAACTGTTGGCTCACTTGGTCGGTAGCGGAGCCGTAGATAAGTTCAAAGCACTAGAGACGCTGGCACGTGAAGCAGGCGTTGACTTTGTTGATCTCAACAACACAGCAGTCGATCTGACGCTGCTTAAGGACTTTCCTCAGAAGATCATCTATCGCCAGATCCTTTTTCCGATCCGAAAAGACGGTAACACGTTGTTCGTGGCCACCAGCAACCCGCTGGACTTCTATCCGTTGGATGAAATTAGTGCCGCGACCGGGATGATGGTTGAACCCGTTTTGGCAGAGAAGGCCGAAATTGCCAAACTGATCAAAGCCCACTTGGGCGTCGGTGGCGAGACAATTGAAGGATTGATCAAGCAAAAGATCGAAGAAAGCGGCATCGAACTGCTTGAGGAACTGGAGCTCGATGGCAGCGAACTGTCAGAGATGGCACAAGAGGCCAGCGTCGTTCGGCTGGTGAACGAAATTCTCCTAGAGGCCATTGAGACGCGCACCAGTGATGTTCACATCGAATCGCAAAAAGAGGCGATCGTGATTCGCTATCGGATTGATGGCATCCTGCATACGCAACCTGTTCCCTCAGAGATCAACCATTTTCGTTCGGCGATCGTTAGTCGTCTGAAGATTATGGCGAAATTGAACATTGCTGAAAAAAGACTTCCGCAAGACGGCAGGATTAAGCTCCGCTATCAAGGACGCGACGTGGATGTTCGTGTTTCGGTTATTCCGATGATCCATGGCGAAAGCCTTGTGATGAGGATTTTGGACAAGGGCTCGATGGTCTTTAACCTAGAGAGCCTTGGCATGAGCGAGGAGACGCGCGAGAAATTCAGCAAGCTGATCCGCATGCCACACGGAATTATTTTGGTTACTGGTCCGACCGGTTCCGGTAAAACGACGACGCTGTACAGTTCTCTGATTGAAATCAATGACCCCACAACAAAAATCATCACGACAGAGGATCCGGTCGAATATCAACTGGACGGCATCAACCAGATCCAAGTGCACCATAAGATTGGTTTGACGTTTGGACATTCGCTGCGTAGTATTCTGCGGCATGATCCAGATGTCGTTCTGGTGGGTGAAATTCGCGACCTTGAAACGGCGGAAAATGCGATTCAAGCTTCGCTAACCGGCCACTTGGTCTTCAGCACACTGCACACAAACGATGCCGCCGGAGCGTTTACTCGGATGAGCGACATGGGCGTCGAGCCGTTTCTTGTTGCCAGCACCGTCGAGGCCGTGATGGCTCAACGTCTGGTTCGCCGTTTGTGCGATTGCAAGAAAGCCGTGAAGCTGACGGAGAAGGATGTGCCGTCGGATTTCCCGATAGAGAAGCTAAAGGGAGCAACCATCTACGAACCGGTAGGTTGTCGCGAGTGCCGTGACGTGGGTTACCGAGGACGTCTTGGTGTGTACGAATTATTGGTGGTTGACGATTCCCTGCGCGAACTGGCTCACGAGGGCGTTAGCACTTGGGAGATCAAGAAAGCCGCGATTGCAGGGGGCATGAAAACACTGCGGGATGACGGATGGGAGAAAGTCATGCTTGGCTATACATCGATTGAAGAAATTTTACGAATCACCAAAGGCGACCGAGTTTAACCTCCTTCGGCGGCACGATACAAATCCATGCCAGAGTTTACCTACATCGCGCGCGGTTTAGACGGAGCAAAAGTCTCCGGGACAATGACCGCAAATTCGGAAGTCGAGGTGACCAATGCGCTTTCAAATCAGTCGTTGTTCCCCATTCAAGTCGATGCGCCGAAAGAATCAAAGGCTTTTTCGCTGGGCTCAATCGGCGGCGGAATCAGCGATCAAAAGATCGCAGTGTTTTATGAGCAGATGGCTTCGTTGTTGTCCAATGGAGTGCCGCTGCTAAAGTCGTTGAAGATTCTCGGTCACCAAACGAAAATCCCAGCGCTCAAAACGGCACTCGACGACGTTATCCGACGAGTTGAAGACGGTGTGGATCTGTCAGAGGCGTTTGCCGCCCATCCGAAGATCTTCAGCGACATGGCAATCAACATGTCGCGGGCTGGATCAGAAGGCGGGTTCTTGGAGGACGCACTTTCTCGTGTTGCGGCATTTACAGAACAGCAATCAGAATTAAGGTCGCGCACCATCGGAGCGATGATCTACCCTGCGGTCCTGATGAGCATGGGCAGTGTGATTGTTACCGTACTGTTGGTGTATTTTGTCCCGCAGTTTGAAACCATGTTTTCCACGCTTCGAGCAAAAGGTCAGCTGCCGTGGATTACCGAAGCGCTTCTGGGTTTTAGTCGCCGCATTCAAATTTGGGGTATCCCAGCTCTGATCTTGCTGCTGCTGGTTGGCTTGGTCGTCAAGGTTCAGCTTAACTCCGAGAGTGGCAAACGTTGGTT
>CAYTPS010000168.1:0-2246 GCA_964439245.1 uncultured Pirellulaceae bacterium
CGCCTTTGATATCTCAGGCGCAACTGGAACTGCTTATGCGTCACTCCAAAACGCTGGTGGTGTTTCTCAATTGCACACCATCAACCTCGACACCGGTGAGGCATCGTTAGTTGGTACGATTGGAACAGGAGCCACCGTCCGCGATTTCACGGTTATTCCAGCAACAATTCCTGAACCATCAGCATTAGCGCTCTTGGGCTTCTTCACTGCCTCGCTTGCCGGGTACCGACGCCGACTGCTGTAGCACCTCGTTTCGGCAACTTGTGTCGACAGGACGCAGTTTGGGTTGGCAACTTTGGCTGGTCTTTCCTGATGTGTTCAGCCATTGCTGCGCACAAAAAAGCCCTTTGGTATCGGTTTTCACCGTATCAAAGGGCTTTTTAGCAGTAGCGGTGGAGGGATTCGAACCCCCGACACGCGGATTATGATTCCGCTGCTCTAACCAACTGAGCTACACCGCCAAAACTTGAATTGAGAGGTATTACCCCCAAATCAGGGCGCGAATTCTAATCAAAAGATCGGTCGAAAACCACCGCAACCTTACCCCGTTTTCCACTTTTTACTGATGCGGTGAGGCACCGAAACAACGGATTATCGACAAACCCAAGATTTTGCCCTCAAAGACCAATTCTAGCCAACAGGCAGTACAAAAACACAGCGTAGAGGCGGGGAGAACAAAGAATAACCGTCCGAGCCTCCTCTCTGCCTTTTCACCGTCTCTACGATTCAAAACGGTCTCCGTTGTAATTGCTCTCTGGCGGCAATTCCTCGACATATCTCCATCGATCAGCAAAGCCTACTCAGATTGCTCCTTGATGAGCGCAGTTGATTTCTTTGTCGATCTGGCACGCTGGTGCGACGAACGCAAAGCAAAACGATCCTTCACGCCCACCAAACAAATTTCGCCGCGATTGAATGCCAGCTGACGTGTCTTGACCAGCGAAAATCCAAACCCTTTCACACGTGCGCGAAAGGCGCTAATCTGATCAGCGAATTTCATATCGACCAGCTTCAAGGTCAACACAACCCCGGTCACGTCCACCGAAGCGCTGGTGACCATCTCTTCAATTGTGTCAAGCGTATAGGTCGGTGCTGCGTTGATGTCCGCCATCAACCAACGGACGCTTCGCAAATCCTTCTTGCGTACCTCATTGCCGCGGCGACGAATGTGCGTGAAGTTCGGGTGCTCCAAAACTTCCGTCTCCATCTCAGCCGGATCAACGCCAATGACAGTCGCTCCCTGCTCCAAAAGCAACTGGCATGCTCCTCCGGGAGCGGAACCGATCTCGGCGCAGACATCACCGGGAGTGATCTTGATCCCCGACCACCGCAAAGCTTCATCAAGCTTAAAATAGGCGCGACTGATCACTTCTTGGCTGGCATCAATTTTTGGCACGCCGCCCGGCCAACGACCGGATGTCGTCGTCGCATAATGAAATCCAAACCACCATTGGTTGGGCTCCACCATCACCACATCCAGAATCAATTCGTTAGCTTTGGCAACTTGATTCGCTGAAACTTTCCGATCGGCCATGGGAGGGGACGCGGTAATCAATCGCGCGACCTCATCGGCCAGTACACTTTGTCCGGGCTCAAAACCTTTCTTTCCCGGGACGTGGGTGTCGCGCTGCCAAACGTGCACGTGATCGCAAACGGCTGCCGCAGGCGATTGAATAACACCTTCGATCAACGTCGCCGCATCGTCACCGGTCGCTTTGCCGAATGACCAGCCACTCGTCCGGGCGAACGTGGACGTCAGCGAAAACTTAAGCGGCAGCTTGGCTTCTGGCGTCAGCTTGAAAGTAAGAAAACCAGGCCGTGAGAAGGCAAAGTTCAGTCCCGGATGGGCTTCGACGATTTCGCTTTTGAGTGCCTTTTCAGATCCGTGTTGGCAGCACACGAAGATGAATTCTGAGGGTTCAAGTTGCGACGGTTTTTCGGTAGGCATAGGTGATCTGGGAACAGTTTAAGGTTTGGCCGCCGCATGCTAACAGCTACCTAGGATACTGCAAAGAAGCTAAAATCCCCGGAACTTCAATTCGCCCAATCGTCCTTAAATTTCGGCGACGCTCACCTCTAACATCCGAACCTAAGATGAACAAAACGCTGCAATGGATATCCGCTCGCACCATTTTCTACCCGACGCTGTGGTGGAATATGGCGCTCGGACGATGGCTAAAGGTTCGCAACTGGTGGGATGCCATCGACGAACATGTCATCGTCGGAGCATTTCCCTTCGACGTGGA
>CAYTPS010000168.1:2256-10389 GCA_964439245.1 uncultured Pirellulaceae bacterium
CGTCAGCAAGATGGCCGATCAGGGTGTCGGCGGCGTGGTCAACACGTGCGAGGAATATTGTGGACCGGTAGAAGAGTACAAGAAATATGGCATTGAGCAATTTCGGATGCCGACGATCGATTTTACTCATCCCAATTTTGACGACGTGGTCAAAGCGGTTGAGTTTATCCAGCACCACGCCGACCAAGGAAAGAGAGTCTACGTCCACTGCAAAGCGGGACGCGCTCGAAGTGCAACGGTGGCGATCTGCTGGTTGATGAAAACGCAGCAAATCTCCAAAGAGGCAGCGCAAGCCAGCTTGCTGGAGAAGCGTTCTCACATCAACAAACATCTGGTGGACCGCCCGGTAGTTCAGCAGTTTGAGAAGCAGTTTGTGGTTTCGTAGAGGGGTACGGTGGTTCCCTCCTGTACGCTCACTGCTGAATACTATGAGCGGCCTACTTCACCCGCTTCGCGGCCCAAGGCGTCAGTTTCTCACGGAAAATTTTGGAGTTGTGACGAATGTCGACCGGCAAGCTCTTGTGGAACAAAAAGTGCTTGATCGTGTCGGTTTGCCAGTAACGTGATGCCAATTCCGTTAACTCCTTGGTTAACGTTGCTTGTTCGACTGCCCCAGCGGGCCAACGACCTTTCTCCGGTTCGATGATCATGACGGGCGTCTTTTCATCACCACTTCCGACGCCTACGAGGGCGCTTCGATATACGCTCGGATGCGTATTGATGATCGATTCGCACGGCACAGTGAACATCGTTCCAGTTTTCGTGTTGATCCGATGGGACTTGCGCCCGCAAAACCAAAACCGATCTTGCGAATCCATGTACCCGACGTCACCCATTCGGTGCCAAAATGAATTTCCATCACGTACTTTGTGGTATTCGTTAGCATGGGTCGAAGTCACATAGTGGTCCGTGACCGTTACGCCTTTGACCATCAGTTCGCCCACCTCATAACGATTAACTTCTTGGCAATCGCTGATTGATTTCAGTGGCTGGTCCGAGATTTGGATGACCTTCAGTTCCATCGTCTCAAATGCAGCCCCGACACAAGTTCCCATTCCACAATCGGTCAACTTGGCCGTTTCACCCAAAATAACACTGGCCGAATTGCAGGCTACTGGCAGCGCTTCGGTAGCTCCATACGGCGTATAGGTTACTTCCTGCGCGATACACCAGCGCGACACCGTGTTCCATAACGCCGGCGAACCGAAAGACTGGTCCGCCTGATATCGGTTGACCGCATCGATAATGTTCGGAGGGTGTACATTTGCCGGACGCGTGGGGTCCATGTCAGGAAATACGGTCGTAGCGCCCATCGCGGAATTGAACAACGCAAACAACGGGAATCCCGACACATCAACAGTGCCCGGCTGAATGTTGAAGTAATCCCGAATCTGTTGAGCCTGTTCGATAAAGATTCGATGCCGGTACAGTACGCCTTTGGGCGGCCCGGTGCTGCCTGTGGTGAAGATGATCGCCGCCGGATCCTCGCGCTTAATTGGAACAGAGGAAAACGAATCGCCGTCGATTGACTCAAATGCGGAGACTTTTTTAATACCGGCAAGGCTGCCAACAACAAAGTTTTTGACACACCTGCGGAACTTGCGGCGGTTAAACATGCGAGCCACGTGAGCCAACGGGATGCCCACCATTCCTACGGGGGCCGATTCGGCCAAGCAACGTACCATGTTCTTTCGGCCCATTCCCGGATCGATCAACACCACCGTTGCACCGCATTTGAATAATGCAAACACACAACCAACGAAGTCAATTCCCGGCGGCACCAGTAAAGCGATGCGATCTCCCGGTTCGATCCCGGATTGCCCGAATCCTTGGGCCATTCGGTTAGTACGCTGTTCGAGTTCACCGAAGGTCACTTCGTCATAGACAATAGCCCCATCAGGCCCTCGTTTCTTGTTGGCTGCCGAAACGGCCAGCGCATCGGGCATCCGCGCCGCCGTCTCGGTGATGACGTGGCCAACGTTTTGAAGGTCATCCAACCTCCACGGATTTAAAGCTTGGTCTGACAACTCGTTCGTCCCGTAAGTAAACTGACTTTCGTCATCTCATTGTTTGCGGCACCGACTGTCCAGCAAGCCAACCCGTACTAAAGGCCGACTGAAAATTAAAACCACCGATGGGACCGTCTAAGTCGAGCACCTCGCCGGCGAAGTAGAGCCCATCGACCAGCTTCGATTGCATCGAACTACTATCGACCTCATCGAGGCACACGCCTCCAGCGGTCACCTCGGCCTTTTCAAAACCTAACGTGCCGTTGATTTCAAATCGGTTCGCCTTCACCTGTCGGACTATACGTTCCAATCCTTCATTGGACAGTTCTGCGTTGGGAGAATCAAGTGGCACCCCTGATGCGCTCAACAACCCTTCGGCCAGTCTTTTGGGGAACAGGTCATTAAGCAGGTTAGCAACGGATTGTTTGCCGTTCTGTGATCGTTTTTGCGTCAAATGGTTCAGTAATTTAGTCGACTTGAACTCCGGAAGGAAATCGCACTGCAATTCGAGATCCCTGGCGTTGTCCGACAGAGCCACGGCGCGGCTGACGTCGAGCGCCGTTGGACCAGAGAAACCAAAGTGTGTGAACAGAAAACTTCCTTTGGCTCGAATTAGCGGCTTCGGCTTTTTTGCTTTCTTCTTTCCTGACGTTGCAGCCGCTTCTGCAGCATCGGCCGTCTTTTGCCATATTTCCACCCCTGTGTGCTCAATCGTGATCCCTTTCAGTTCGTTGGCCCATTGGCAACGGCTCAGGATGGGCACCAGCGCTGGGACAGTACGCTCAATCGTGTGCCCGAAGCTCTGTGCCCAAACGTAACCGTCACCGGTGGTGCCACAACCCGGATACGATTTTCCTCCGGTAGTAATCAAAACACTACCGGCATCGATTTGCTCAGCCCGATCGCCGCCTACGGCAACTAAAAATCTGTCTCCCTGCCGCGTGACCGATTCCACCGGCGACTGATTACGGATCTCAGCCCCTGCTTCTTCGGCCATAGCCACTAAAGCGTCTCGCACATCGATGGCGCGATTACTCACAGGAAAGATCTTCCCTGTCGATTCGACCTTCGTCGCAACTCCTTGAGCCTCGATTTTTTCCACGACGGTTTCTGGAGGAAGCGCGGCCAGTGGCGAGTAGAGAAAGTTCCCCTGACGCCCGAATGCCCGGACGATTTCTCGTGAAGGGCAATTGTGGGTGATGTTACAGCGCGTGCCACCGGACATCAAAATCTTAACGCCCAGTTTTCGATTCTTCTCAAGCAGTAGCACCTTTAGTCCACGCGCACCGGCGCTGGCCGCGGCCATCAAGCCCGCGGCGCCGGCACCGATGATGACCAAATCGAATTTTGATTCCATGGACTGTCAGCCTAAGTTATTGAGCGGCTGATTCCTCAGCAGTATCAGCTTCCGCCTCGTCCGATTCTACCTCGCCGTCTTTCTTTTCAAAATCGCCGGCCGTAACAATAACCATCTCTTTCAAGTCCAAAAATGACTTCATCGCCGATTCAACATGGTCTTTGGTCAAATCGGCCATCGTTTGATCGCTTTTGCTGAAGAAAGACATATCGCGTCCGACCTCGAGATTCTTACGCAGCAGACTCGCCAAGCGGCGATCATCGGCGCGGCCCCCCTTGCGCTTGGTCAGATAACTGTCCATCGCTTTGGCCAGTTCGTCGTCCTCGATGCCGTCGTCAAAGTACTTTTGGATCACCTCTTCGATGGTCGAAACGACCTTCTTAGTGTTATCGGGGTTGGAAATCGCGTAAATACTAAACATGGCTTGTTCGTCGATTGATTCAGCGCGAAACTGGGATCCAACGGTGTACGACAGCCCGTCTTTCTTACGGACTCGATCCGCAAGACGAGAGGACAATGGTCCACCGCCGAGCACATAGTTGCCGATCAATAGCGCTTCGTAGTCCGGATCTGCATCAGTCATCCGTCGCAACAGCGCGGCATAATAGGTCGCGTTCTTTTTATCCGGCGTGTTGATGACAATCCGCTCGCCCTTGATTCCATCGGGCGCCGGTTCGGAAACACGTTCGTAGGTAACCGAAGACTCCCAACCACCGAAGATCTGCCCGAGCGTCTCCTTAATGGGATCAACTTCGAAATCTCCAACAACGGCGACCTGTCCGGTTGATCCGCCGACCTGTTGATAGAGCGATTTGATATCAGACACCGTCAACGCTTCGAAGTTCTCAATCGATTCTTCCATCGTCGCCACATAACGCGCGTCCGTTTTTTCATAGGGCGATAGCTTGCGGCTGATCTCACGCACCGCCAAAGACGTAGGATCGGACAATCCTGTCTTGATCTGCGTCACTTTTTGTTCACGCAAAATTTCAAATTCGCCTTCATCAAACAGAGGCTCTCGCAAGGCCGACTTCAGCAACGTTAACACCTCGCCCAACGTTTCATTTTTGGCTTCGATCGAAAAATTAAGTTTGCCTACGCTAGAGCTAACCGACAATGTAGCGCCCAATTCGTTCAGGCGATCACGGAAGGTCTGGTATTCGATGGTCTGAGTTCCTTTGGTCATCAGCGACCCCATCAAATCACAGGCCTCTATCTGTCCGGAGAGGGAATCGGGAGAACCAAAAGTCATCCGCCCATTCACAAAGACTTTGGCACCACGCGTTTTCTTGGATAACAACGCGTACTCAACCCCCGAATCAAATTTCCCTTTGACAGTACGCGATTCGATATTCTCCGGCGTCGGATCAAAATCCTCACCCGCCGCGATTGCCGCGCGTCCCTTATAGTCGGCCAGCAATTTATCCAAGTCAACTTTTTCGGGGATCGGAGCACGCTGAATTTCTTTTGTTGGCAGGAACACACCGACGGTACGGTTGTCGGTGACCAAGTACTTTTCAGCGGCCGCAACGACGTCTGCCACGGTAACCTTTTCAATTCGGTCTCTGTGCAAGAAGAACAACCGCCAGTCGCCGTAAGCCTGCCACTCGGACAACTGGATCGCGAATGATTCACTGTTGGCGAACAAACGCTCTCGCTTTTTCAACAGCGATTGAATCTCGCGTTTGACACGTTCCTCGGTGATTTCATCTTTCACATTCTGAATCGAATCCAACATCGTTTTTTCGGCCTCTGCGATATCGGCGTCATCTGAAAGTTCGGCCATAACGAGCATTACGCCCGGATCGTGAGTCTTGAAAGCGAAAGCAGATACATCGGAAACCAGTTCCGTTTTTACTAGGTCTTGATAGAGCGGTCCGTCCGGTTTGTTTTCCAACAGCGCGACGAGCACTTCTACAGCGGCGTAGTCTTCGTTGGAGGCAGCGGGAACGTGGTAGCCAACGCCCAGCATCCGAACGTCGCCATTGCGACGAAGGACGACTCGACGCTCGCCATCCTGAGCCGGTTCTTGGGTGTAGGTTGTCGGGAGCTTACGGTCTGGGTTTTCCCCGCAATGACGACCATGATGTTGTCCGGCTGGTAATACTTGCGATAAAATTCGCGCAACCGATCTACCGGCACACGCTCGATGTCGCTGCGGTTGCCGATGGTTGATTTTCCATAGTTGTGCCACTCGTAGGCGTTGGCCATGATACGTTGCATCAGGACACGCTGCGGGCTGTTCTCGCCACGTTCAAATTCGCTTCGCACGACCGTCATTTCGGAGGCAAGATCTTCACCCTTGATCAGACTATTCACCAAGCGATCGGATTCCATATCAATCGCAAACTCCAGGTTCTCATCAGACGCCGGCAGCGTTTCGAAGTAGTTGGTACGATCGAACCAGGTGGTGCCGTTCATGTTCAGCACGCCCCGGTCCTTGAGATGTTTAGGTGTGTCCAGATATTTTTCAGTGCCCTTGAACAACATGTGTTCCAGCAGGTGAGCCATTCCAGATTCACCGTAGCCTTCATGGCGAGATCCAACGTTGACAGTTACGTTGATCGTAAATTGCGGCTTGGAGTCGTCCGGCAACAAAAGCAGTTTAATGCCATTGTCAATCTTGAATTCCTCAATGCCTTCGATGGAGGTCACCATCTCAATACCATCGGGCAGGGCCACCGCCTCTTGTTGAGCGCTAGCCGGTTGAGAGTTACCTGCCGTACAGATGAGGCAGCTAACCACAATTGCACAGGCCGAAAATTTCTGAAGTGAGAAATATTTGAGTTCCATCATGAGGATTCAAACCGTTAACGAGAAAGCTGATCAATGCGAGCGAACAACCGGATTCGCTATGGTTAAGCTACCGGCCAATCTGATCTATGATACCGAAGTCCTGATAAAGTGGCTACCGCGCTAACGGTATCGAGAAAAGCTCACGGTCAGTGTTGTTTCCTGTGGCACCAAAACAAAGACTTTCAGAAATCAGTTATGACTTTCACAGCAAATGAATTAGCGGCGGTTGAAAAAGCCGTCGCGACCCGGCGGACGTTTAAAGTAATCGGAGACGTCGCCGATCCTGCTTCTTTTGAATCGGAGCTGGATGAACGCTGCCGCGCGTTGGTCCGTGCTGCTGTTAGCGCTGCCGACGCGGCGCCATTTCACTACGACCGTAATTTCAATGGAGTAGCGCAACCCTGGCGCGTAGACATTTTGTGGCACGATAGCTGTCAGAGGATTGCGAAGAATTTCCATCAGTGGTTCGACAACATTAAACCGGGAAACAAATTGCCCGGGATGCTGTCGGCTTGCGGCGCCTGCGTGCTGGTCAGTTGGCTGCCGCAGTTTGAGGGAGTTGACCGAGGGGACGCTGAGCGCAAGGAGGAAGCATTGCCGCCCAAGGCAAAACAGCTTCAGATCGACCAAGAGCACTTGGCGGCAACATCGGCCTACGTGCAAAATTTGCTGCTACTTTTGACGGCCAGCAATATGGGTACTTACTGGTCTAGTGGCGGCCAGTTCCGTGAAGACGCCATGAAAGATAAGCTGGGCATCGAAACCGCCGGAAGTGTACTGGCAGCGGTTTTCGTCGATTTTTTCGATGGCGGGGCAGGGCAGGGCGATGCATCCAAATCCAATCAAAAAGCACCTGATCGCATTGCCGGCAAACTGGCCAACAAACGTGCGCCGGCCCAACAGTGGCTTTCAGAGATTAACATTGATCAGCTTTAAACCGTGGAAAACAGGGGTTCCCCGCCGCTGGCGACGTTTTTTGACTGCAAGTCGGGTTTGTTTGTCGCAGAGTTTTTGAAATAATCTCACATCCATAGTGGTCCGTCAGAGCTGAATTGACCGGTGCCATGTTTACGCTTGCGTAAGCATGCTCACGCAAGCGTGAAGCATGGCACCCATCTAACTATTCATTTCAGGTTTGAAGGACCACTAGAATGCCACCCTAAACGTTTTTCCCTAGACACACCCATGAGCTATTCCAACCAACCTCGACAACGCCGACGCAGTTCGTTTTCCTCTGGATTGAAACTGAGATTGTTGCTTGCTGGGGGGATCGTACTTTTCTCTTTTATTTCGTTTTGGAACAAAGGACAAACCAATCCGGTGACGGGCAAAGTCCAACGCGTGGACATGACGGTCAAAGAGGAAATCATGATGGGTCTGCAAAGTGCGCCTCAGATGGGAACACCCTCACGTGATCGAGAGGCCCAAAATCGCGTGTCGCGAATCGGCGAACAATTGGTCAGCGCGCTGAATATGGATTTGACCCATCGTGGCATCAGCAATCCATTTCGTTTCGAGTTTACGCTTTTAGGCGACCAACGGACAGTCAATGCATTCGCGTTGCCCGGCGGTCAAGTATTTGTAACTGAAGCACTTTACAGGCAGCTGGGAGATGCACAGGTTGCAGGTGTACTCGGCCATGAGATTGGCCATGTGGTCGAACGTCACAGTTCCGAAAGAATGGCCAAGGGCAACCTGATTCAGGGACTAGTAAGTGCTGCTGGTGTGGCAGGTGGAGGGTATGACAGTTCCAGGATCGCCAGTTACGTCGGCAACGTGGTCAATATGAAGTACGGCAGACAAGACGAACTAGAATCAGACAAATGGGGCGTGCTGTTGATGGCAATGGCCGGTTATCACCCCGGAGCGATGATGGAGGTCATGGATGTTCTAGAGAAAAGCTCCGGCGGTAGCGGACCCCCCGAATTTATGTCCAGTCACCCGCGACCAGCCAATCGCAAGGTCTATATC
>CAYTPS010000169.1:0-10356 GCA_964439245.1 uncultured Pirellulaceae bacterium
TCTTGGTTGGGAGTACTTTCAACAACCAGCTTTCCCCCGTCAACGCTCAACCAAGCCCATCCACTACCGAAACGCGTACCTGCAGCGGTAGAGAATTTTTCTTTGAAGGCATCGAAACTTCCAAATTCAGCATCGATAGCGGCCGCGAGGTCTCCCGTTGGTGTTCCTCCGCCACTGCCACTGATGACAGACCAGAACAACGAGTGATTGGCATGGCCGCCGCCGTTGTTGCGAACAGCCGTGCGCTTGTCCTCCGGAACGGCCGAGAGGTCAGAAATAAGTTCTTCTACCGATTTCTCGAGAAGGTCAGAGCCCTCCAACGCGGCGTTGGTTTTGGTGACGTAGGCGTTATGGTGTTTGGAGTGGTGAATCTCCATTGTACGAGCGTCAATGTGTGGCTCCAACGCATCGTATGCGTAACCGAGTTCGGGCAGGCTGTAAGCCATTTTTGATGTTCCTTGTTGATTTTTTAAACGTTTGGCAGACTCAATCAAAGAGCCTTTTTCTGGGATGCCAAGATATCAAAAATTGCCAGTTTTGCAATCGTTCGAATCAACACGGTGGGCACTGAGATGCCGAAGAGGATCTTCTGGGAAGGCTAGCGGACTTTCTGGGTGGCCATATCAACTGAAATACGTGACGCTTTGTCACCGATCATTAAGAAACGGCGAAGTTCTCCCAGTAGGTGAGGCGCAAGATCGGTGTGATTGGTGGAGAACCAGCTTCTCATTCGCCCGGCATAAATCGTTACGCGAATGTAGTTAAGCGTTTTGGTACGCCCGGTATCGGAGATAGGTTCCTCGTCTTCTTTGAATTCGACGTTCATGGTGAACGCACCCTTTTTAGAATAATCCGAGGGTGCTTCGACTTCGATCTCCATGGAGAGGAATTCAGGCTCGACGCGCTGCAGAACTGCGTCATTCTCGATAATGTATCCCCGAAGTTTCTCGACGAGTACTTGAATGGGAGTTTCAGTTTTGAATTCCTCACAGAGAAGCGCCTTACTTTTTCGCTGCTGAGCACTCCATCGAATTCCCGTCGCGGAAAGTTCTGTCGCCGGTTCATCGGACTTGTTGGGTGACGATCCATCACCGGCAACGACACGGTTGCGTCCCGATTCTTTTGCCTTTAGCAATGCCGTATCGGCGCGAACGAAAAAGTCAGTGGCCGTATCGCCTTCGCGCAGTTCTGAGACACCAAAACTTGCGGAGATCGACTTTCCACCGAGCATCGGTTGCGGCGTTTTGTAAAGCGCCATTCGAATTTCTTCAGCGCGCTGGACTGCTGCCGCCGTGTCGCAATCCGCACACAGAATCACGAATTCTTCACCACCGTATCGAGCGACAAGGTCTTGCGGACGAACATAGCGTTTGAGCATCTCAGCGAACGACATCAAGGCCTCATCGCCTACCTTATGTCCGAAGTTATCATTGATCGATTTAAAGAAGTCTATGTCGCAAATGATGATGCTACAATTGAAGTCATCAGACTGCTGGAACGCCAGCACGTACTCCTGCTGCACGCGTTCAAACTCAGCTCGGTTTGCGACTTGAGTCAGTGGGTCGAGAACAGAGAATTCGTAAAGATCTTTCAACTGTTGCTGCAGGTTCACTTGTGCCGTGCGGTCGTGGAACATCACCACCGCCCCGTTGACGTACCGGTTTTTATCGATCACAGGAATCACAGTCAGTTCGACCTTCATTCCTTCAGAGCTAGTGCCATTGGAGATTTTGTATTCTCCAGAAACAATCTCTAACGTCCTCAAACTTCTGGCAACTGGGCATTTGTCCAATTGCAGGCCGTTACCAACGGTATCGCAAAGGTTAATTGTCTGGGGAAGTAATTGGCGGTCGAGCACGACATTTGGAGTAATGCCTGTGGCCTTTTCCGCACCACGACTCCACATCTTCACTCGTTGTTTGTGATCGACGAAGACAACGCCATCAGACAGGTGCTCCAGCATGCACGCGTAAAATAACTCAATCGGAAATTGGTGGCCGGCTGCCCCGCCTTTCGCACGTGGTTTCTCAGACTTCGAGGGGGCCGCACCTGAAGCTAGAGATTCCTGTTGGAGCGGCGCTGGTTGGACCACTGCTGGTTGGTCGGCAAGCTGCCCTTCGCCAGACCCAGACAGTGGTAACGGCTCCGGAGCACTTGCGGTCTCGTGCTGTGATAAAGCTTGACGATCAGTTGACTCCGCAGACGCTTGGTTGGCGACAACGCTGCCTGCGAATTGATTGGCCCTTCCTCTGACCTCTTTAACGCGCTCCGCTTGTCTAATTGCAGCAAGCCTGTCCTCTTCGGCGCGTTGCGTATTTTCTTGGTGTTCTGAGTTTGAGTTTAAGTTTTCTTGTGTGGGCCGCGCGTGCTCGATTTGCTCACGTCGGGCTTCTTCGATGTAAGACTCTTGTCGCTGCTGAAGTTGCTTGAATTCTTCTTCTAACCTTATAGCCTCGAGGAGTCGAGGGTCGACTGCTTCTTCGTGAGGCTGGGGCGCAGGCGCTGAGGGCTCAGGGAGCACCACTTGCGGTTCTGCCGGAGAAGTTTCCGGCGAATCTGCCTCGGGTGGGCTGAGGGGATTCGGCTGCACGATTTCGACAGCTGTGTCGGTTGAACCTGGCGTCTGTTCTGCCAAGACTCCTGCATGTTGAGTCTGACTCTGTTGATAGGCACTCAACTGATCGACTGGTTGCTGCACCTGAGGTACTTCAACGAAAAGATCGGCGATCGGCTCTGATCCCTGATGATCTTGCTCTGCAACCGGTGTTGGATTTGCAACCGGGGCCTGATTACCCTCAGAGACTTGTTCATACAAGGCAGACTGTTGGGCTACCGGAGCCTGTTGGCCCATCGAAGGTGGCGGAGAACTTTGCAACTGATCTGCCAAACGGTTCTCAGAACTGACCAATTTTTCTCGTTTGAGACGATTGGCAAGCCGTTCTTCGGGGGACAGTTCTTTTTCCTCAAAGTCTTGACTGAAAACTGTGCCTCCAGCCTCTTCGAGGCGGACTGCCTCGAGGTCGAAGCTGTGCGCTGAAAACGACGGTTCGATAACAGGAATCGTTGGAGTAGGAGGCAGCGCTTGTGGGGCAGCAGGCAAATTTGATTCTTCACCAACGAAGTTCGTGTCGGACATCATGGTCGATTCTTCAGCCAGTCGCGCTCCAAAGTTCCCCAGGCCTGCGGCGGCAAGTCCGGCGGAGAGTCCTGCATATCCGGTAGGACGAGATTCGGCCGGCGGAGCCGCCGACGTTGTCTCTGGTGAGACATTTGGGGATCCCTCTGGAATGGTTGCAGCTTCCAGTTGGGGAGCGACGGGGGGATGTTCGGCCACGCCACCAATCGCCAACTGGGCGTCTTCAGCTTCGGTGTTTACGGCAGGCTCAGCTGCAAGTGCGTTGGCGGCCGCTTCCTCTTCGGCAGCCACCTGCTCAAAGAAAGCATCCATCTTGTTGAAGCGTTTCGGTGCCGCTGGGGCGGGCGTTGGGGTCGGCGAGGACGAAGGCAGCGGGGAAACGAAGTTTTCATCAGCCGCTTCGGCAGATGATGCTTCTTCAATTTCTTCCAACTTATGCTGGATGTTCGAGAGGTAGCTTTGCTGCCGCACTTGTTGAGCTATTGGAATCGGTTTTGCACCCGAATCCAAGCCGCTGGCAGAGGAGATGCCGTTGGAGTCAAAGCTTTGGTTCGACATAATTGAATAAGCTACTGAGAAATGCTACGAAAAGTTGTTTGTGCTCTCAAGCAAAAACCTGTGGATGCGATACGCTCCAAAGCTCTTCGTTTGAACACCTACGATGTCCGCCAACACAAACAGGCAATTGAATCGCCGCCAGCAATGACGGTACTCAAAAACAAATTTGCAAAAGGCGTCTTCGTTCCTGTTGCTATCGACCCAGCATCGAACTTGATAGTTCAAAGTAGTCAGGCAGTGATAGCACAGGCCATAATCACTTTCTTCGACCTTTGGAGGGGTATTCAGTGCTGAAGGTGTGCGCGTTGAAAAAACCCGCAATACTGTCACAGTAGTCCCTGGAGCCGGTTGGCAAGTGACTCTCAAAGCGGCCAAATTCTCGGTTCTTTACACGTTTTTTCTAATCTGATCGCAAATCTTGGTGGATTAGTCGTCAAGGCAAATGGCCTTTCTGCGATTGGCCCGAGACGACTTTTATTGTCCCGGTGCTAACCTGAAGGGGACGTTTTGCCGATCCATAATGATAGGCGAGCGATGCTTGCCGGAAGAACCACCTCATCCGCTCCATCTGTTCAAGGCCGCAAAGCTTATGGTTGTCCGCCGCAATGATCGCCGCCGTCGTTTGATGACCGACGAATTTGTTCCGACGATCGAACCCAGTCAACCTACGGAAAACGTTGACCCGCACAACAATGTTGCAACGACCTGCGCGACACGGCGTACTTATGCTTCGGGAGCAGATCGTCGCAATCAGCTTCGGACAACCGATTTGTTTCCCAAGCGTACGTGTTTGATCGTCACATTTGGGTTGCTGATGCTGTCGCTGATTGTCGGCATCAATGTTCTTGCGTGGAACGCTCAATCATGGAGTGCGGTGATAGGCCCCGAGGGCGTGGCCGCACTACAGTTGAGCGGCGCGGGGACGCTTGCCAGTTGGTTCACCTGTTTTCTAATGGTTTCAGTAGCTCTCGTTAGTCTTCAAATTTACGCTATGCGGCGGCATCGGTGTGACGACTACGTGGGAACGTATCGAATGTGGATGTGGTTTCCGCCAATTTTTATTATCGCAAGCATGGCATCAGTTGTGGATGTCAGTACGATCGCACGGAACGTGTTCGATTCGACATTGGGAATGTCGCTACCACCGGGGTCGCTAGTTCCGTTTGTTGTTGCGCTTTCGGTATTGGCTGTTCTGGCCGGGAGGGTGCTTTATGAAGTCAAAGATTCACGCGCATCGGTCGCCGTGCTGGTAATGGCTTGGCTGTCCCTAGCCGTTTCAATAACCATGCAGACCGAGTGGGCAGGCAATCGAATCGCGGCTTTTGATCGCCAGTTTGTTCTGGGCAACAGTTACCTGTTTTCTGCGGTTGCACTTTTGGTTGGCCATCTGTTTTACACCCGTTTTGTCTATCTTCATGCTCATGGGTTGATCGTACGGAAGCCGGTAAAGGTCGCGAGAAAAGCGAAGAAAAAGGTCGAGCCAAAGAAGCCCGCGCGCGTTAGCGCAGAATCTGTTGCAAAGCCCGCGAAAGCCAAAACAAAAGGTGACCGTAACACCGTTTCTGCAGGGGCGGCTGCACAAAAGAAAACCGCAAAACCAACGGTTAGAGAGAGAGCTGCCGTTAAACCGGCAACTGTTAAAACACCGAAAGCAGCCAACAAACAGTCCGTGTCACAACCCGCCGCAAAATCGAAGCCTGCAACGATCAATAGTTTTAAGTCGTTGATGGAAAAACGAAAGAACGATCAAGAAGCTGCTGCGAAGCAAGAAGTTGCAGAACCCGAAGCACCGGCGACCATTAAGATGAGCAAGGCTGAGCGTAGGCGTGCCAGGAAAGCAAAACGTGCCAGTCGCAAGGCAGCGTAGCGCAACTTGGTCGATCGGGGCGGGCGTTAATGTTCGAGACGATATGTCGCCATCGGGGTGTAGGTTGGGCCACCTCTGTCGGAATAGCTAGAGTTGACGACCACTTTGTCGACAGTGCAAAACCCGCTGTCGTGTTTCCGCAGCCGGTGTATCTGGTCGAGCAAGGCGTCATTCCACTTCCCCCCGCGGCGCAGCGTCCCCAGCGTTACGTGCGGCAGGTATGCGTTTTTTTCTTTGTTGAATCCCCAATCTTGGATGACTTTGGTGAGTTCACGGTTCATCAGCATCAATTGCGCGCTACCTTCGTCGACGCCCATCCAGATTGTGCGAGGACGCTCGGCATCGGGAAAGCAACCGACGCCGCAAAGAGAAAGTTCAAAAGCGGAAAATTGAGTTATCGCCTTTTGAATTTCTTGGCAGAATTCAGCCGCCTCACGGTCAAGTACCTCGCCCACGAGGTTCACTGTGACCAGTAAATTCTCTGGGGGAACCCAGTTGTAACCATCGCAGACTGCCGCCAATCGATTGCTGACACGCGCGATGTTGTTGGTGACTCGCTGGGAAGCGGCGACGGAAATAAAGGTCTTGATTTTGGCCATGTCGAAAGTTTAGCAAACGCTCCGCTTGCGGGAAGCGCGGAAAGCTAGATAATCTGGCCCTGATTCATCTTCACTGCGAAAAGGAAACAAACGTGGCAGACAAAAAATACGACGTCTTTGGTGTTGGCAACGCGATCGTCGATATCTTGGCTCAAGTCGAAGACTCCGTGATTGACGATTTGCAATTGAATAAGGGCGGTATGGCGCTGATGGCGACCGACCAGCAAGGGGATATCCTCAGCCACGTTGACGACCCGTCGCTGTCATTTGCCTCTGGTGGATCGGCGGCCAATACGATGGTCGCGATCGTTCAGAGTGGCGGATCGGGAGTGTATTCAGGCAAGGTTGCCAACGATACCAACGGTGAATTCTACTATCGTGACATGGAGGAATCGGGGATCAATTTCTATATCCCGCCCACAGAGAACTCCGGCGAGGCGACGGGGTCTTGTGTTGTGCTCACGACGCCCGATGCGGAGAGGACGATGTGTACGC
Source organism: uncultured Pirellulaceae bacterium (assembly GCA_964439245.1). Taxonomy (GTDB): domain Bacteria; phylum Planctomycetota; class Planctomycetia; order Pirellulales; family Pirellulaceae; genus Mariniblastus. The sequence goes on from CAYTPS010000169.1 coordinate 6,656, forward strand.
ATCTGGGAATTTCCACGCAGCTAAAAAAAGAAGATCTCGATTTCGATCTCTTGCAGCAGTCAAAATGTAGCTACATCGAGGGCTATTTGTGGGATGCCGAGGATCCACGGGCCGCTTGTGTTGCGACATTTGAAGAGTCGAAAAAACGAGGTGTTCGTACTGCGTTTACTTTCTCCGATCCATTTTTGATTGATCGATTTGGTGATCAGTTCAAGGGCCTCGTCAATGATTATTGCGACATTGTTTTTTGCAATGCCGACGAAGCGCGAATGTTTCTTGGGGTCGACAGCATTGATGCCTGTGCTGAAAAAATGGGAGAGATTTGCGAGCTGGTTTTTATCACCGATGGTGGCGAAGGTTGCTATGTGATCGAAAACGGCAAGAGTGCTAAAGTCGGTGGATTTCCTGTCAAAGCAGTCGACACGGTAGGAGCGGGTGATTCGTTTGCCGGTGGTGTCCTTTATGGTTTGACCAACGGACTCGACACGCTTCAGTCGGCGAAATGGGGTAATTACTTTGCTTCACAGGTGGTCGCGCGTTTTGGCCCGCGTTTGCCAGAGTCGTTGGAACCCCAAAAGGCTGAGATTCTCCGGTAGATCCTGTATGGGGAACAATGGGCGCCCGATTATTTGAGATGGGGCGCCCGAGTTCCTAGAACTTGCGCCCAAAGCCAGCGGAATCCCGGCAAGCTTAACCTTCTAGAGAAAGCATGGCTTCCTTGAGCGCGTTGTATTCGTCCTTGCAACAAGGACAGTTCTGAAGGTGGTTTTGAATCTTCAGCATTGATTCGCACAACTCTGCCCCTGCCAGTTCCGTCTCGACGAACTGAGCAACATGTTCAAAGCAGCCATCACAGGACATGTCGTCTTCTGTGGCGCTGGCGACTAAGGCAAGCAAGGTTGAAATTTGATCTTTTGAAAGTGGCATTAGAGAAATTCCTGTTAAGCAAAAATGCCTTCGAGATCGGCCATGGAAAAGTTCTTTGACTCGAAGCCTCGTTTCAGTCGGGTTTTGGCGTCGTGGAACACTTTGTAAACCGCGTTTCGATTACTTTGAGTTCGAGTTGCAATTTCTTCTACTGGCATACCACCTAAAAGAGCTCTGACAACCGTTCTCTGTTTGTCAGTCAACTCGCCGTCGATTAGTTCCGCCAGAGTTTTCAATAGCATTTCTTTGTCGATGTTATTTCCTGGATTTGATTCTGCAGCCACGGCGATTTCAATTTGCATGTCATCGTTACTGGTAATTGCGTCAAGTGAAACGTCCTTGAAATGCCTTTTACGCAGTTGTGAAATACCGGATCGAATCGCAATCGAAATTGCCCATGTCGTGAATTTGCTGCGTCCCTCAAATGAGTCAATGTTCTTTAGGATCTTGATGATCGATTCTTGGCAGACGTCTTCACAGAACGCCTCGTCTTGTCCACGTTTTAAAAACGCACCGCGTAAACCGCGCAGAACAACATCTCTCAATTCTGCGACCGTTTGTTCGCGTATCTCGTCGCCTGCCGGCTTCTTGAGATTTTCGACCCAAGGTATCTGATCGGTAGTCATGTCAACATCCGTTTGGTTACAAACTGAACCATCTATTTTTGCGGCTTTCCAACTGTCAATACAGACAGAGTTGTTACCGTGATGAGAGTTGAAAAGATACCCCACGATACGCATAGAGCCCAAGAACCGTTCGTTGGTTCAACCGAATGTGACCGACCTCACCAATAAGACGTCAAACTCGAGCGAAGTTTACTTTCAATCCGAAATTTTTTCCGCTGATCGCCTGCATCACAGACCTCCGCCATACCCTATCGCATTGGATCGCCTGAGGATATCCAGAATCGGTTTATTGCCGCGTTTTATCGGTTTAGCCTCCCTTGAAAGCTGATTTTGGAATACTGAGGGAGATTAAATTACATAAGTATTACAAGCACGAGACGCAATGCTGCACTAGTAAATACCGATATTTCTTATACTTTCAGGTCCCTCATTCGAGGAAATTGACCCGCCCATCTCGATATCACAGGTTTCGCCTAACGTCTTGCACGTTTCGCCTTAGGTCTCGAGCAAAGCAGCAAGACGGTCTCACCGAGAATATTATCAATCCAACCTGTTAGCCATCGACTGGCAAGCATCGGCAATAAGGAATCATTTTATGGCTTCTGTTTTTGAAGAACCCCAAGTCAAGCAAGAGCAGCGCAAGCGCCTTTCAGATGGTCACGTTGTTGACCAAACAGAATCCGCAGAGAAATTTGATCCGATTGCCTTGATGGACGTCGATCCGCGTGATTCCGACGATCATCACGACCACGAGGAAATGTCCACGGCTCGAAAGCTTGTAATGCTTGGCATTGTCGTATTTCCGCTAATGGGACTGCTGGCCACTGTGGTAACGACTTGGCAGTATGGTTTCATGGGGTGGTTGTATTTGGGAATGCTGGTTGGTGGTTGGTATTTGACCGGCCTTGGAATTACTGTGGGCTACCATCGTCAATTGACTCATCGTTCGTTCACAACCTACAACTGGATGCGATACTTTTGGGCGTCACTTGGAGCCCTTGCTGTTGAAGGGTCTCCAATCGACTGGTGTATGGTGCATCGCAAACATCACCAGTACAGCGACCACGCCGGCGATCCCCACTCACCCCATCTGGCTGGAGACACTCTTTGGCAACGCATCACGGGGTTCTTCCATTCTCACGTGGGTTGGTTGTTTCAGAGCAATTGGTCAAAAAGCGAGCGCGCTCGTTACATCCCAGATCTTGTTGAAGAAAAGTATTTGATGTGGGTCGACCGTCACTACGTTTGGTGGGTCGTGGCAAGTTTTGTGATTCCGACGGTCTTGGCCGGAGTTATCACGATGTCCATCCAAGGAGCGTTGCTGGGATTGCTGTGGGGTGGTTTGGCTCGGGTTGCCTTCACCCATCATATGACTTGGTCGATCAACTCGGTCTGTCATGTTTTCGGCAGTCGCGATTTCAAATCGTCTGATGATTCTCGCAACAACGTGATCTTCGGGATCTTCTCTCACGGCGAAGGCTGGCACAACAACCACCACGCCTTCCCTTCTTCGGCACGTCATGGGCTGAAGTGGTGGCAGTTCGATCTTAGCTGGATTTTGATTCGATCCATGCAGTTGGTCGGTTTGGCCTGGGACGTACGTTTGCCATCGGACCGAGCCATGGAGAAGAAAGCCGTTGCCGAACATTAACGAATATTAAAGTCAATCGATAGCAACAAAACACAACGGGCCAGATCTAAAGTTTAGATCTGGCCCGTTTTTTGTGCAGCCCGGTGCCATTGGTGGGTCGGACTAAGGCATCTAACTGAACGCAGGCAGATGCAGACTTTCAACCGCTAAATAATCTAAATACGCGAAACGGACGTACGTGACACTTTCGCATATTTCGTTTCTTTTGCGGTCAATAAAACCGCAACTACATTGATCTCCGAGATCACCGCGATTCAATTCCATCAAACGAAAACTAGAATTAGTGGTTCGTCAATGCTTTATTTTTGAGTTGGCCAAGTCGTGGCATAGGCTTCCCGCCTTTGTTTTCGCGGCTCAAAGCCAATGACAGGCAGAATTTCTATCCCAATTTTTAATTTTGACAAACCACTGGGCGATTAAGCTTATTCGGTCACATCGACGTCACATCGACCGATGAACTTACACCAAGTAGTTTCGAACGCTCTTGCGATCATCAA